>JASLSL010000110.1 GCA_030743445.1 Alphaproteobacteria bacterium | reverse complement strand
AGAGCCGTCCAAACATCACATTCGACTACGCATAACGTCTTCGAAAGGATACCCGAACGACACATACAGCGTCACAAACAATGCGACACGCGCCGCCCTCGCATCCCTTCCATTCATATCAACCATGTCAAAGAACGGAGCGCTCCGGAGAGCACAAAACAGCACGGCCGAGAGCTGCCTCAGCGGCCGTGCTGCGGAGCGGGCTTATACGCCGGGACTTAAGCATTGTCAAACGCTTTGCCGCAGATTTTCCCGTTGTCGGGAAGCTTTTAATAATTATTCGTTTTCAAATAGTTGCCGCCGCGCTTCCCGGCGGTCCCGGCGGCGGTTTGGCCGCCATCGGGGACCGCCCGGGACGCCACGGTTGACAGCGGGACTCGGACGACTCATTGTGGCCGGCGATTTCGGCTCATTTGGACAAGGGCGGCGCCAAATCTGTATCGGCATGGAAAAGACTAATAAAACCATCAAATTGGCATGAAAAAACCACTGCGAATTCTTGTCTATAGTATCCCGCCGCTTTTGATCGTGGCCGCGGTCGGAATACATTCGCTCGGTGGCGATGGCGGCGACGCGCTCCCTCCGAGCGACGTCGAGGGCGCTGGCCCCGCCGCGACCGCACCGGCGAGCGATTCCGCGAGCGAGGCAGGGCAGTTCCGTACCCCCTTCGAGGACGTACGCACGGTGCGCCGGGGCGACACCTTGATGGCGCTCCTGGTCAAGGCCGGGATGGCGCCGGGCGAGGCCGACTCGGCGATCCGCGCCATGGCCAAGGTCTACAAGCCGCGCAATCTCAAGCCGGGACAGAAGGTTGTCCTGAACCTGCTGCCCGAAACCGGCCCCGGAACCAAGACCCGGCTCCAGTCGATGCACCTCGCCGCCAGCGTCGAGCGCGAGATCGCCGTCCGGCGGGTCAATCGCAGCGGGTTCGTCGCCGAGGCGATCGACCTGCCGCTGACTCGCACCCTGGCGCTTGCCGAGGGCCACATCGAGACCAGCCTCTACAAGGCGGGGATCGGCGCCGGCACGCCGGGCACGGTGCTCGCCGACCTGATCAACATCTTCAGCTTCGACGTCGACTTCCAACGCGACGTCCAGCGTGGCGACGCCTTCGCGGTGATGTACGAGCGCTATCTCGACGAGGCCGGCCGGATGGCGAAGAACGGCGACGTGTTGGTCGCGGCGATGACCTTGAGCGGCAAGACCACCCACCTCTACCGCTTCGAGACCGACGACGGCACCACCGATTACTTCGACGCCAAAGGCCAGAGCGCGCGGCGGGCGCTGCTGCGGACGCCGATCGACGGGGCGCGGCTCTCCTCCGGCTACGGAAGGCGGCGCCATCCCATCCTCGGCTACACGCGGATGCATCGCGGGCTCGATTTCGCCGCCTCGCGCGGGACGCCGATCTACGCCGCCGGCAAGGGCGTGGTCGAGGTCGCCGGCCGCAACGGCGGGTACGGCCGTTACATCCGAATTCGTCACAACGGCACCTACAAGACCGCCTACGCCCATCTCCGCCGCTTCGCCCGCGGCGTGCGCAAGGGCCGCCGGGTGCGTCAAGGCCAGATCATCGGCTATGTCGGCACGACCGGCGTCTCGACCGGCCCGCACTTGCACTACGAGGTGTTTCGGGCCGGCCGGCAGGTCAATCCGAGACGCCTCAAGCTGCCCTCGGGCCGCAAGCTCAAGGGTGCCGAGTTGCACCGGTTCGAGACCGTGCGCGCCGAGCTCGACCGGCAGTATGCCGAGCGCGCGGGCGACACCAAATTCGCCGCGGCAGAGGCTTCGAAGAACGCGACCTGCGGCCCCAAGACGCAACTCTGCTGAGCGGGTAACGCGGCGGGAGGACGGCGCGATGCCGAACGAACCCGACAAAAAGACCAAACGCAAGCCGGCGGCCAAGCGCCGCAAGCCGTCCGGCCGAAACAAGCGTAAATCGACCAAGCCGGCCGCCCTCGATCTCGATGCGGCGGTCGCCGAGGCCTGGCGGCAACTGCAGGCGGGCGACACGGACGGCGCCGCCAAACTCGCCGAGACGATCGTCAAGCAACACCCGACGGCGCCGCGGGCGCTGCATCTGCGGGCGATCGTCGCCCTGACCCAGCGCCGGCTCGACGACGCGGTTGCGGATTTGACCGCGGCGATCGAGCTCGATTCCGCCGACCCGGCGCTGCGCGCGGACCTCGGCGTCGTCCACCGGGCGCGAGGCGACCTCGCGGCGGCGATCACGTGCTACCGGGACGCGATCGAGTTGTCACCGGAATTCGTCGAGGCCTTCGCCAATCTCGGCAATGCGCTACGCGCCGCGGGTCAGCACGACGACGCGGTCGCGGCGTTCCAGAAGGCGATCAAGTTACGCCCCGCCTTCGCCGAGGCGCACAACAATCTCGGCCTGACCCACCAGGATGCCGGCCGGGCCGACGACGCGGTCGAGAGTTTCCGCCGCGCGACCCTCGCGAACCCGGCGCTCGCCGACCCGCATATCAATCTCGCCAACTATCTGCGCCAGTCGGGCCGGCTCACCGAGGCGCTGGCGCATTACAGCCAGGCGCTCGCGATCCAGCCGAACGACGGTCTCCGCCTGCAGGTCGCGTTCGCGGTGCCGCCGATCATTGCCTCGACCCAGGCGATCGCGGCGACCCGCCGGCGCGTCGGCCACCATCTCGCCGCCCTCGAGCGCCAATCGCTCAAGATCGAGAACCCGCTCGAGGAAGCCCGGCTGACCGGCTTCTTCCTGACCTATCACGCCGAGAACGACCTCGGCTTCCGGCGAAGGCTCGCCACCCTCTTCCGGAACGCCACGCCGTCGCTGTCCTACACCGCCCCGCATGTCGCGAGGTCCGCCGGCGACGGGAGCGACGGACGGCTGAAGATCGGATTCGTCTCGTGCAATTTGAAGGAGCACACGATCGGGCGGCTCAACCGCGGCCTGATCGCCGAGCTCTCGCGCGAACGGTTCCATGTCACGGTGTTTCAGAATCCGCCGCGCGACGACCCGATGGCAAAATGGATCCGCGAGGCCGCCGACGAAGCCGTCGGCCTACCGCACGATCTCGGCGCGGCACGCCGCCTGATCGCCGAGTGCGAGCTCGATGCCTTGATCTTCACCGACATCGGCATGGACCCGATCGTCTACTACCTCGCCTTCGCGCGCCTGGCGCCGGTCCAATGCGCGACCTGGGGCCATCCCGAGACGACCGGCATCGAGACCATCGACTATTTCGTCTCGAGCGCGCTGATGGAGCCCGACGACGGCGAGAGCCATTACAGCGAACGTCTGGTCAAGCTCTCGACCCCGCCGCCCTACTATTACCGGCCGGCGACGCCGGCGACGGCCAAGACCCGCGAAGCTTTCGGCCTGGATACCGACGCCCACGTCTATCTCTGCCCGCAGACCCTGTTCAAACTGCATCCGGATTTCGATCCGATTCTCGCCGGCATTCTGCGCGAAGACCGTGCCGGGCAGGTCGTATTGATCGACGGTATCCACGCGAACTGGCGCCAGCAGATCGCGGCCCGGCTGAAGAATACCGCGCCCGACATCACCGAGCGCGTCGTCTTCGTGCCGAGCCAGCCGCACGCGGATTTCCTCTCGCTGATCGGGCTCGCCGACGTGATGCTCGACACGCCGCACTTCACCGGCGGCAACACGAGTTACGAGGCGCTCGCCCTCGGCACCCCGGTCGTCACCCTGCCCGGCGCCCTGATGCGCGGCCGGGTGACCCACGGGCTCTACCGGATGATGGACTACACCGAGTGCGTCGCCCTGACGGCGGAAGACTACGTGCGCATCGCGGTCGAGCTCGGCGCCGACAAGGCACGCCGCGCCGAGGTCAGCCAGCGCATCCTCGAGCGCAACGACATCCTGTTCGAGAACCGGGACGCGGTCGGGGGCTGGGAGGAATTCCTGGAGCAGGCGATCGC
Source organism: Alphaproteobacteria bacterium (assembly GCA_030743445.1). Lineage (GTDB taxonomy): Bacteria > Pseudomonadota > Alphaproteobacteria > UBA8366 > UBA8366 > JASLSL01. Next base: position 6,316 of record JASLSL010000110.1, on the reverse strand, counting down.
GGAAGCGCGAAAGAGCTAGGCCGCCTCCTTACGCCGCCTTGGCGACCTCGCCGTTGATCGTCAGGCCGCCGGCCTCGGTCGAGACCCGCACCACATCGCCGTCGGCGATCTTGCCGGCGAGGATCATCCCGGCGAGCGGGTTCTGCAGCTCTTGCTGGATCACCCGCTTCAAGGGCCGAGCGCCATAGGCCGGGTCGTAGCCGCGGTCGCCGAGCCAGGTCTTCGCCGCGTCGTCGATGTCGAGCTCGATCTTGCGCTCGGCCAGCATATCGCGGAGTTGGCCGAGCTGGATGTCGACGATGCCGGTCATGTGCTCGCGGCTGAGCCGGTGGAACAGCAGGGTCTCGTCGATCCGGTTCAGGAACTCGGGCCGGAAGGTAGCGCGCACCGCCTCCATGACCTGGTCGCGGACCGCGTCGCTGTCCTCGCCCTCGGGCTGACTCGCCAGCACCTCGGCGCCGAGGTTCGAGGTCATCACCAGCAGCACGTTGCGGAAGTCGACGGTGCGGCCGTGGCCGTCGGTCAGCCGCCCGTCGTCGAGCACCTGGAGTAGAATATTGAACACCTCGGGGTGGGCCTTCTCGACTTCGTCGAACAGCACCACCTGATAGGGCCGGCGGCGCACCGCCTCGGTCAGCGCCCCGCCTTCGTCGTAGCCGACATAGCCCGGCGGCGCCCCGATCAGGCGCGAGACCGAGTGCTTTTCCATGTATTCCGACATGTCGATGCGGACCATCGATTGGTCGTCGTCGAACAGGAATCCGGCGAGCGCCTTGGTGAGCTCGGTCTTGCCGACCCCCGTGGGTCCCAAGAACAGGAACGAGCCGATCGGCCGCTTCGGGTCCTGCAGGCCGGCGCGGGCGCGCCGGACCGCGTTCGAGATCGAGGCGATCGCCTCTTCCTGGCCGATCACGCGCTGGCCAAGCGCCGCTTCCATCGCCAGCAGCTTCTCGCGCTCGCCTGCGAGCATCTTGTCGACCGGAATGCCGGTCCAGCGCGAGACGATGGCGGCGATGTCGGACTCCCGCACCTCCTCGTTCAGCATACGCTCGCCGCCCTCGCTGCCGGTGCCGCCGAGCTTGGATTCGAGATCCGGAACGACGCTGTAGAGCAGCTCGCCGGCGCGGGCGAGGTCGCCCTCGCGCTGGGCGCGCTCGGCCTCGTTACGGGCCGCGTCGAGCTGTTCCTTGAGGCTCTGGATATCGTGCAGGCTGTCCTTCTCGGCCTGCCACTTTTCGGTCAATTCTCCGGACTGCGCCTCGAGCGCATGGAGTTCCTTCTCGAGGTTCCGCAGCCGATCCTTCGAGGCCTTGTCGGACTCCCTCTTCAGCGCCTCGCGCTCGATCTTGAGCTGGATGATCCGGCGGTCGAGCTCGTCGATCTCCTCGGGCTTGGAATCGACTTCCATGCGCAGCCGACTGGCCGCCTCGTCCATCAGGTCGATCGCCTTGTCGGGCAGGAAGCGGTCGCTGATGTAGCGGCTCGAGAGCGTCGCCGCCGCGACGATGGCGCCGTCGGTGATGCGGACACCGTGATGCAGTTCGTATTTCTCCTTGAGGCCGCGCAGGATCGAGACCGTGTCTTCGACCGTCGGCTCCGCGACCATCACCGGCTGGAACCGCCGGGCGAGCGCCGCATCGTCCTCGATGTGCTTGCGATACTCGTCGAGCGTCGTGGCGCCGACGCAATGCAGCTCGCCGCGCGCCAGCGCGGGCTTCAGCATGTTCGAGGCATCCATCGCACCCTCCGCCGCCCCGGCGCCGACCAGGGTGTGCAACTCGTCGATGAACAACACGATCTCGCCTTCCTGGGCGGACAACTCCTGCAGCACCGCCTTGAGGCGTTCCTCGAACTCGCCGCGGAACTTGGCGCCGGCGATCAGGGCGCCAAGGTCGAGCACCAGCAATCGCTTGTCGTCGAGCCCCTCGGGCACGTCGCCCTTGACGATGCGCTGGGCCAGGCCCTCGACGACGGCGGTCTTGCCGACGCCGGCCTCGCCGATCAGCACCGGGTTGTTCTTGGTCCGGCGCGAGAGCACCTGCATGATGCGGCGGATTTCCTCGTCGCGGCCGATTACCGGGTCGAGCCGGCCTTCGAGCGCCGCCTCTGTCAGGTCGCGGGTGTATTTCTTCAGCGCCTCGTACCGGTCCTCGGCCGAGGCGCTGTCGGCGGTCCGGCCCTTGCGCAGATCGTTGATCGCCTTGTTGAGGTTCTGCGCCGTGACCCCGGCGTCGGCGAGCGCCTTGCCGGCCGCCGTGCCTTGGCTCAGGGTCAGCGCCAGCAGCAGGCGCTCGGCGGTGACGAAACTGTCGCCGGATTTGTCGGCCAGTTCCTCGGCCTGCTCGAACAGGCGCACGAATTCGGGCGAGGGATAGACCTGGCCGGCGCCGTCCCCTTCGACCCGAGGCAGGCCGCCAAGCGCGCTCTCGGTGGCGCGCAACACCTCGGCGGGGTCGCCGCCCGCGGCCCGGATCAGCCCGGCCGCGAGGCCTTCCCTGTCGTCGATCAAGACCTTGAGCAGGTGCTCGGGCGTGAGGCGCTGATGGCTGGAGCGCATCGCGAGGGTCTGGGCCGACTGGATGAAGCCGCGCGAGCGCTCGGTGTATTTCTCAAAATCCATTCGAACCGATCCCTCGTTGCGTCCCCCGGCAGGGCGGCGGGACAGGATGGCGGACCCTGAGGGTCGGCGGACCCTGAGGGTCGGCGGACCCTAACTAGGCATCCACCGCATATATGGCGATTCCGGCGCCCTGAACAAGGTTTGCGGCCCGTCGCAAGGCTTTCGGGGCGGGGAAACGCTCCCTATAGTCGCCGCCATGACGATATCGGTCGCGGATATCTGCCGCTATCCGGTGAAGGGAATGACGGCGGAAGTGCTGGTCCGGGTCGTGCTCACGCCCGGCGAAGGGTTGCCGCACGACCGCCGCTTTGCGCTGGTCCACGCGGCGAGCCAGTACGATCCGGCGCGCCCGGAGTGGATGCCGAAACAGCATTTCCTCAACCTGATGCGGGACGAAAAGCTGGCCCAGCTCGAGGTCGAGTTCGACGACGAATCAGGCATGTTGACGATCTCGCGGGCCGGCAAACGGGTCGCCGGCGGCAACATCACCGAGCGCATGGGCCGAACTCTCGTGAACCAGTTCCTCGGCGCGTTCATGCCGCCGGGTTCGCGCGGCAATCCCAGGATTGTCGAGACCGCGGGATCGAGCTTCAGCGATTGCGCCGACGACTTCGTCTCTATCGTCAATCTCGCCAGCGTCAACGATATCGAACGGGTCGCGCGCGAGGCGGTCGACCCGCGGCGGTTCCGCGCCAACCTTTACATCCATTGCGATGAGGCCTGGCAGGAGCGCGACTGGATCGATCGCGAGATCGCGGTGGGATCGGCGCGGTTGCGGGTCGTCGCGCCGATCGAGCGCTGCGCCGCGACCACGGTCAATCCGGCGACCGCCGAGCGCGATCTGAACCTGCCGTTGATCCTGGAACGCGGGTTCGGGCACGTCGAGACCGGGGTCTATGCCGAGGTCGTCGAGGGTGCGACGGTCAGCGCCGGCGACAAGGTCGCCGTCCTGGGCCGTCCTTCGGATTGAAATTCACCGCCGCGGCGATGCGGGGATGCGAAGTCAGTCGCCGGTCGCCCGTTCGGGCTCCTGCGGATCGTCGCTCTCGGGTTTCTCGTCCGAAATATCGGCCGGCGGAACGTCGGTCCGCTCGACCTGGGCTTCACCCTTTACTTCTCCGACACTTTCGACCTGGGCTTCACCCTCCACGGCATCCGGCCGCTTGACGATAACTTCGGGTTGCGATGCGGCCGCCAAGTCCTCTTCCTGGCCGCCACCGCCACGACGACGACGCGCGCCGCCGCGCCCCTGGCCGTTGCCGCCGCGCGCGCCATCCTGATCTTCCTTGGCGTTGACAATCCGATAGTAATGCTCGGCGTGCTGAAAGAAATTTTCAGCCGCGACCGGATCGCCGGTGATGTTGGCGTCGCGCGCGAGCGCCAGGTACTTCTCGTGGACCTGCCAAGCGTTACCGCGGATGCGGATGCTCGGGCCGTTGCTGTCGATCGAATGGGAACGTCCCGAACCGCCTCGACGATTCGAGTTGCGCCCGCGTGAACGTTTCGAGCCTTGACCTTGTTTCATGTCGCTTTCTTGCTTGTCGAAGCTGAGTTGGGGTCCAATCCTGGAAGGTCGCAACCGACGCATCCGGCCATGCGACCCGGACTTCTAAAAAACATTCGCTTTCCAAGATTGCCCTGTTCGGCAACGCGACACACCCTAAGGGGGAACGCGATTTCCGAACGCCACGGACCTTAGACGGTTATCGGCACTAATCCAACACTTTTTTCGGCCGATGGCGGTTATGGCCGACAAATCAGGCAACGTTCGATGCCGCCGAGGTCCCTCGCGGAACCGTCGATGGCGAGCCCCGAGTCGCCCAGAATCCCTCGCACCGCCTCGCCTTGCCCGTCGCCAATCTCGAGCACCCCGACACCGCCGGACGCCAGCAAACGGCCGAGATCGGGCGCCAGCGCGCGGTAGGCGTCGAGCCCGTCGTTGCCGCCATCGAGCGCCAATCTCGGCTCGAACCGCGCCACTTCGGGCTGCAATCCGTCGATCTCGCGGCTCGGGATATAGGGCGGATTGGCGACGATCAGATCGAACCGGCCCCCGTTAATTGCGCCCAACGCCGACCCCCAGTCCGAAACCGTGAATGCCGTCCGGGCGGCGAGATCCAGCCGGCGGGCGTTTTCGCGCGCGAGATCGACCGCCGCGGGACTGAGGTCGATCCCGACGCCGGTATCCGCCGGTCGCTCGGAAAGTATGCTCAGCAAAAGGCAACCGGTGCCGGTGCCGAAATCGGCGATGCGGGCGCTTGCGGGTCCACCCTTCAATGCCGCCAGCGCCGTCTCGACCACCACTTCGCTGTCGGGTCTCGGGTCGAGCGCCGCCGCGCCGACCTGGAAATCCAAGCTCCAGAACTCGCGCCGCCCGGTGAGGTGGGACAGCGGCTCGCGCCCGGCCCGGCGCGCGATGAGCCCAAGGTAGGGAGCCGTGTCGGCGACCGCGTCCTCGGGATAGCCGGAAATCCGGCTCGCCTCGCCGCCCAAGGCATGGGCCAGCAGCAGGCGGGCCTCGCGGCGCGGCGCCTCGACCCCCGCGGCCTCGAGCCGCGCCGTGCCGAGATCGAGGCAATTCCGGATCGTGGTGGCCGTACTCATTGCAGATCGGCGAGGCGCGCCGCCTGATCCTCGGCGGTCAGGGCGTCGATAACCTCGTCCAGAGCTTCGCCGCCGAGCACTTTCTCGAGCTTGTGGAGGGTCAGGTTGATGCGGTGGTCGGTGACCCGCCCCTGCGGGTAATTGTAGGTCCGGATGCGTTCCGAGCGATCGCCGCTGCCGATCTGGCTACGGCGGTTTTCCGCCCGCTCGGCCGCGAGCTTCGCCTGCTCGTGATCGTAGAGCCGCGCGAGCAGGACCTTCATTGCCTTGGCCCGGTTCTTGTGCTGCGACTTCTCGTCCTGGCACTGCACGACGATGCCGCTGGGTCCGTGGGTGATGCGGACCGCGCTGTCGGTCTTGTTGACGTGCTGCCCACCCGCGCCCGACGCGCGATAGGTATCGATGCGCAAATCCTTCTCGTCGATGTCGACGTCGACCGCCTCGGCCTCGGGCAGAACGGCGACTGTGGCGGCCGAGGTGTGAATCCGCCCGCTGCTCTCGGTCTCAGGCACGCGCTGCACCCGGTGGACACCGGACTCGAACTTGAGCCGCGCGAAGACGCCCCTGCCGCTGATCGAGACGCTGGCCTCCTTGTAGCCACCGAGGCCGGTATCGCTGATCGAGAGCGGCTCGAAGGTCCAGCGGTGCAGTTCCGCGAAGCGCTGATACATGCGATAGAGGTCGGCGGCAAACAGCGCCGCCTCGTCGCCGCCGGTGCCGGCCCGGATTTCGAGGATCGCGTTGCGGTCGTCGGCCGCGTCCTTCGGCAGCAGCAGCATCTTCAGCTCCTGCTCGAGTTCGGGCACACGCTGCTTCAATTGCTGGAACTCTTCCTCGGCGAGCTCGCGCATTTCGGCATCGCCGTCGGGATCGGCGATCATGTCCGCGAGGTCGCCGATTTCGGCCTTGGCCGCCTGCAGCTCCTTGGCCTTCTCGACGACCGGGGTCAGTTCGGAATATTCCTTGTGGGCCTCGATGAGCCGGTCGGAGTCGAGGTCGCCGGTCGCCATGTTGGCGGCAAGCTCCTCGTGCCGGGCGACGATCGTATCGAGTCGGTCCATCAGGCTCATTGCGTTTCGTCCTCATCCTCGC
>JASLSL010000109.1 GCA_030743445.1 Alphaproteobacteria bacterium | reverse complement strand
GCGGTGGGAGGGTGAGGGGGGCCCTACTCGCCGACTTCCAGGCCGAGCAGCGGGGCGTGCTGTTGGGCGCCGTAGACGTCGCCGTCCTCGGCCGCGCCCGAGGGCGCCAGGCGCGGAAGGGTGATCTTGATCGCGTAGGCGACGTCGTAGGGGATGATCGCGACCTCGTTGTGCGAGACGCCGTAGAGTTCGGCGATGCGTCCGGCCTCGATCGCGCCGCTCGCCAGCACCCGGCGGTAGGTCTCCTCGTCGTCGAACATCACGTCCAGCGTCACCAGCAGCGCTCCGGCGTTCTTCGAGCGCACCACCCGGGCGAGGTCGCGCAAGGTCGCCACGCTCAGATCTCCACCATCTCGATCGGGAACGGCTCCAGGGGATCGTCGAGCGCCATGGTGTGCCAAATGCTGAACTCGTAGGCCTCGCCGACCGGCAGGTCGGAGGGCGAGAACGGCACCGCGAGATTGCCGGATATGCACATCCGGCCCGGAAAATCCGTGTGCAACAGGGCGTAGCGCGCCTTGGCGAGGATGGTGCGGCTGGTTTCCTCGTCCTCGGCGATGACGTCGGCGAGGATGCCGAGCTCGTGCGAAGCGGTCTTCTCGACCGGCTCGCGCGGCCCCATGGTCGCATCCTTGCCGTAGACCCGAACGCCGAGGCGGTAGTCGTCCGACCCGATGCCGAGGGCCGCGACCTCGCCGGCGACGCGCCCGCGGCAGGCCTCGATGAAATCGTCGATCGTGTCGACCAGCACCGGGTCGCGCACCCCGGCGATGAACGCGGTGCGGAAACCGAGCCGGCGCACCCCTTCGAGCTTGACCGTGTAGCGGTCGGACCGCTCGAACCGGCTGCCGGTCACTTTGACCGAGCGCTCGGTCAGTTGCTCGTAGGTCGCCTCGCTGGTGTCGAGCACGCCGTCGGGCTCGATCAGGCGGTGTGGGCTCGGGTTTTCATAGAGCGTGTGCGCCGCGACCCGCATGCGCGTGACCCGCTTGTCGGGATGGCCCGGCTCGACCGTGAAGTGGTCGTCGGCGAGCTTGCCGAGGATGCAGTCCTGCCCGGTGCGCGGCTCGGCGACCTGGGCGCCGCATTCGATCACCTTGGCGAGGTGCCAGGCGAGGCCCGGATCGGCGCCCTGCATCGTCGGGATCGCGGCATAGATCGCGGCGTCGCTCGACCGTCCGGCGACGACGAGATCGGCGCCCTCGGCGATCGCCTTCTGGAACGGTTCGGGCCCCATCATCGCGACCACCCGGTGGCTGCGGTCGATCTCCTCCATCGTCAGGTCCGCGATCGGGCCGAGCGGCTCGATCGCGCCGGCCTCGAGCTTTTGCTTGAGGAACGCCTTGTCCTGCTCGGCGTGGATGACCGCGGCCGTGAAACGCAATCCCGCTTCGGCGGCGATCTCGCGGACGATTTCCATGGTCCAGGCGATGTGCGGATCGCCGCCGGCGCCGCCGGCCGAGCCGAGGAGCACGGGTATCCCACGCTCGATCCCGCCTTCGATCATAAGCCATAGGTCGCGCTTCACCGCGGCGCGCGAGACGAACGGTATCCCGGCGCCGAGATAGTAGGGCCCCGGGTCCATCGAGCCGCAATCGCAGGCGATGAAGTCGGGGTCCGTCGAGAGACCGTTGCGGAAGGCCTCCTCGGTGAAGCCGTAGCCGAGCATGCCGCTCGTCGCCATCATGCGGATTTCGGTCACGCGATTTCTCCCTGCAAAGCCCTACCCGGCAGGCCCGAGTTTACGACATTCCGGCGGCCGCGCCACGGAATCGCCCAGAAGACTCCACAAAACCGCCCTTCTCGCACCCCGCCCGCGCCCGGATCGCGGCGCATGATTCCGGCCCTGACCGAAGCCGAGTCACAGGGAGCCCCCAAGGGAGCAGCACCATGCGCCAACTGACCCTCGCCGTGAGCCTCGCCACCGTGATGGTTTTGGTCGTCTTCGCCGCGACGGTCTGGCTGTTCGACGGCAAGCCGTTCGAGCCGCCGATCGCCCAATACCAGACGCGCACGTCGATCCAGCAGGACGCGATCGAGCGGTTCCTCGATGCCGAACCCGGGACCGCGCTGATCGTCCCCGCCGCCCTGCCAGCCGCGCCGATCACCGCCCCTGTCGGGCGCCGCGACGGATTGCCGCGCAACTAGAGCGGCCCAGGTCTGGGCGGCCCCGCCCGCTGGCGATACGCCGGCAAATCGCCGAAATCTTGCATCGCCGGCCGGTCGCACCCACATATCGGGAGTGTGGCGGGGCTTCGTGTCCGCCGCCTCCCGGAGCGCCGCTCGAGGGCTCCACTCGCAAGACCGCTCGCTCATAGGCGATAAGGAGGAGCTGGTTCATGGCCCGATTGTCCCTGTTCGACAGCCCGTTCTTGCTGGGATTCGAGGAGTTCGAGCGCACCCTCGATCGCATCTCGAAAATGCCGACCGAAGGCTATCCGCCTTACAACATCGAGCAGGTCGGCCAGGACCGGCTGCGCATCAGCCTTGCGGTCGCGGGCTTCGCCGAGGCCGACCTTTCGATCCAGGTCGAGGACAGACAACTCGTGGTGCGCGGCAAGCAGCCGGAGGACGGCGAGCGCGTGTATCTCCATCGTGGGATCGCGGCGCGCCAGTTCCAGCGCAGTTTCGTGCTCGCCGACGGGATCGAGGTCGAGGCGGCCGAACTCGACAACGGCATGCTGCACATCGATCTGGTCCGACCCGAACCGCAGGCCCAGATCAAGACCGTCAAGATCAAGTCGGGGGCCAGTAGATCCAAGCGAGGCAAGGCGATCGACGTCGACGCTGAACCACTCTAAGGAGGCGATGATGGACGACGATATCCGCCGGATGACGCTGCGCGATTTCGAGTTGCTCGGCGCCGACAGCATGGCCTATATCCGCGCCACGGTGATCGACGGCGAGACGCAGTTCGTGGTGAGCGACGCGGCGGGCCGCCAGCTCGGCATCGCGCCCGACTACGAGACCGCGTTCAACGCCACGGTCGAGAACGACTTCGAGCCGGTGAGCGTGCACTGACCGGCACGCTCGGCCGCTCTTTCGGAAATTATTGGAGGTCGTCAGGCCGCCCCCTCAACCGACCAGCTACTTTGCAAGTAGCTGGTCACCCTCACCCGCTCGCATTTGCTCGCCACTCTCTCCCGCTAGCGGGAGAGGGTTATTCTTGCCGAGCTCGATGGCCATGCCCTCTCCCGCGGGAGAGGGAGGGGCCCGCCGCGAAGCGGTGGGAGGGTGAGGGGCCTTGCTGACGCCAGTCGCCGGTCCACCCTCTCTCCCTAGAGGGGCGAGGAGAATTAGTCCCAATCAATGTCGACGAATTCGTCCGCCGCGCTCAGGCGGCCGCGGTGGCGGTCGCGTCGGTCAAGAGCGCGAACAGCGCTTCGACCTGGTCGGAGCCGCGCAATTTGTCGCAAACCGCTCCGTCGCGCAGCAGGCGCGAGACTCGGGCCAGCGCCTTCAGGTGGTCGGCTCCGGCGCATTCGGGCGCCAACAGCAGGAAGATCAAATCGACCGGCTGCTCGTCGATCGAGTCGAACTCGATCGGTTTTTCGAGCCGCGCAAAGAGACCGTAGAGCTGGTCCAGGCCCGGCAACTTGCCGTGCGGAATGGCGATGCCGTTGCCCACACCTGTGGTGCCGAGACGTTCGCGCTCGATCAGCGCGTCGAAGATGGTCCGTTCGTGCAACCCGACGATCGCCTCCGCGCGCTTGGCGAGTTCCTGCAGCGCCTGCTTCTTGGACGTGGCCGGCAGGTTGGCGATGACGCTATCGGTCGTGAGCAGGTCGGTGATTTCCATCTCTAGGCTTTCGTTCTATTCGTCTCTAATCCACATCCGTGCCGCGGGTGCCGCGCGGATCGACCCAGCCGATGTTCCCGTCGTCGCGCCGGTAGATCATGTTGAGCCCGCCATGGGCGCTGTTGCGGAACATCAGCGCCGACTGGTTGGCGAGGTCCATGCGCATGACCGCCTCGCCGGTCGTCAGAGTCTCGATCTCGGTCTCCATCTCGGCGATCACCACCGGTTGATCCGGCTCGTCCGTGTGGTCGTCCTCCGCCTCGGCCGCCAGCACGTATTGTTGGGCACGCAATGCCTCGCCGATGTCGTCGCGGCCCTTGTGATGGTTGCGCAGCCGGCGCTTATAGCGACGCAGGCGCTTGCCGACATGGCCGGCCGCGATGTCGAAGGCGGCGTGGGCGTCGCCCGAGGAGGCGTGGCCCTGCAACAGAATTCCCTTGCCGACATGCACGGTGATATCGGCGCGAAACTCCGGACCTTCCTTCGACACGGTGACTTGCGCGTCGGTCGGATTGTCGAAGTACTTGCCGATGATGGTCGGCAATTCGCCTTCAATATGCTCGCGCAGGGCAGCGCCGACGTCGAGCTGCTTGCCTTTAACGGAAAGATGCATTCGCTGGTATTCTAACTAAACGGCGGACCCTTCGCGAGCCCGCACACTGTCTCCGTCCTTGACGGTGCGGCATTCATAATGGCGCGGCTGGGATGAGTCAATAGAGCCCGGACGAGGGCTGATTTTACCTGGGAATCGTGGGGGTTAGAGGGTTCCCGACTTGGTCCGGCGGCGTTCTACCGAAGATGAAATCCGCATGGACCCCCGGTATTTCGCGACCGTGCGGCGGGCGATGTCGATGCCGTCCCGCTTGAGGAGTTCGACGATCCGGTCATCCGACAACACCGCCTCCGGCGACTCCTCGTCGATCAACGCCTTGATCCGGAATCGGACCGCCTCGGCGGAATGCGCGTCGCCGCCGCCCACACTCTGGATCGCCGAGGTGAAAAAGTATTTGAGCTCGAAGGTCCCGCGCGGCGTGACGATGAACTTGTTGGTCGTGACCCGGCTGACGGTGCTCTCGTGCATCTCGATGGCTTCCGCGATGTCGCGCAGGATCAGCGGTTTCAAGTGCTCGACGCCATAGGCGAAGAAGGCGTCCTGTTGCAGGGCGATCTCGCCCGCGACCTTGAGGATCGTGGTGGCGCGCTGGTGCAGCGACTTGACCAGCCAATTGGCCGACTGGAAGCGCTCGTTGATGTACTCCTTGTCCTGTTTGGTCCGGGCGTCGCCGTTGATCCGGGCGTAGTACTCGGTATTGACCAGCACTCTCGGCAAGGTTTCCGGGTTCAGCTCGAGCGACCATCCGCCGTCCGGATGCGGCCGCATCAGGATGTCCGGCGTCATCGTCTGGACCACGTCGTGCAGGAAGTTCGACGCCGGTTTGGGATCGAGGGCGCGGATCTCGACCACCATCTCGGCGAGGTCCTCTTCATCGACGCCGCACGCCTTGATCAGGCCGGCCTTGTCGCGCTTCGCCATCAGGTCGAGATTGTCGAGCAATGCCTGCATCGCCGGGTCGAGCCGGTCGCGGTCCCGGAGTTGCAGGGCGAGGCATTCCCTCAGGTCGCGCGCGAAGACCCCGGGCGGGTCGAACTGCTGCACGGCTTCGAGCACCGTCTCGACACGCGCCACCGGACAGCCCAGGGTCTCGGCGATCGCCGCCGGGTCGCCGGCGAGCCAGCCCGCCTCGTCGAGCATATCGATCAGATGTATGCCGATCAGCCGGTCGATCTGGTCCTCCATGTCGAGGATGAGCTGCTCCAGCAGGTGCTCGCGCAGGGTCGGCTCGTCGCTGAGGGTGGCCTCCAGGTCGGCCACGGTGTTGCCGAAATCCAGGCGTCCGCCGCTGCCCATCGGGATCTCGGTGAAGCCGCTCGGGATGTCGTCGGCGACGTCGCGCGGGTTCTCGTCGTTCCAGACCTCCTCGTATTCCATGTCGAGGGGCTTGTCCGCCTCGGCCGGCAGGGACTCGCCGGCGGTCAGCTCCATCGTGTCGGGACCGGCCGGAACGTCGTCGAAGGCCTCGACCGGCGCCTCGCCGGTCTCGTCGAACGAGCCGACGTCGTCCGCGGACGCTGCGTCCTCCTCGCCGGTCTCGTTGCCCTCTCTCTCACGGTCGCCTGGGGCGTCGCCCTCGCTTTCGTCGTGTTCCAGCATCGGGTTTTCCGCCAGTTCTTCCTCGACAAAGGCGGAGAGCTCGATATTCGAAAGCTGCAGCAGCTTGATCGCCTGCTGCAACTGCGGCGTCATCACCAGTGATTGGGTTTGCCTGAGATCGAGGCGTTGGGATATCGCCATGGCTGGGCCGCCGACCGGTCAGAGGCTGAACCGGTCCCCCAGATAGACGCGGCGGACCTCGCTGTGCTGGACGATCTCGTCCGGTGTCCCCGCCATCAGCATCTGCCCCTCGTGCAGGATGTACGCCCGGTCGACGATCTCGAGTGTCTCGCGCACGTTGTGGTCGGTGATCAGCACGCCGATGCCGCGGTTCTTGAGGTGGCCGACCAGGTCGCGAATATCGCGCACCGCGATCGGGTCGATGCCGGCGAGCGGCTCGTCGAGCAGGATGAAATTGGGCTGCGAGGCCAGTGCCCGGGCGATCTCGACGCGCCGCCGCTCGCCGCCGGACAGCGTGATCGTGGATGTCCGGCGCAGGTGCGAGATCGAGAACTCGGCCATCAGCGCCTCGAGCAGGTTCTCGCGCTGCTGGCGGTCGCGCTCGATGACCTCCAAGACGGCGCGGATGTTCTGCTCGACCGTCAGGCCGCGGAACACCGAGGGCTCCTGGGGCAGGTACCCCAGGCCGAGACGGGCGCGGCGGTACATCGGCAGGTGGGTGATATTCTGGCCGTCGATGTAAATGCGGCCGTAGTCGGCGGCGATCAGCCCGGTCATGATGTAAAAGCAGGTCGTCTTGCCGGCCCCGTTCGGGCCCAGCAGACCGACCGCTTCGCCGCGCTGCAGGGTCACGCTGATGTCGCGTAGCACCGGGCGTTTCTTGTACTGTTTGCCGATATTGTTGGCGACCAGGCCCGGATTGTCGGTGACCAGACGGGGACCGTCGTCGGTGGGCTCGTTGGTGGGAACGTCGACCTGCTGCATGGCGCTTGAAAATCTGTCCGTATTTTGCAAATGCAATATTCGTACCTATTTTCCCTCACCGGCGTGGCATAATCAAGCCTTTCACGCGTCCCTTGGTGCCCAACAGCCGGCTGATTCCGGTCTTCAGGTCGACGATCGCCTCGTCGCCGTTGAGCTGGTTGTTGTCGCGGGTGATTTTCACGTTGCCACGAAGGGTCGCGATTTGCGAGATCAGATTGTAGACCGCCTCGTCGGCCCGGATGATCTCCGTCTCGGTCGAGATATGGACGTTCGCGATCGCGTCAACCCGTTGAATTTCCTGCTTTCCTTTGGCGTTCTTGCCGATATAGGCGACCAGGACGTTGGCCTTCACGCGCTTGTCGTCGCTGACCACCACCGCGTCGCCGCGGGCGACGAAGATCTGCCGCTTGTCCCAGTATTCGAGCTTGTCGCGGGCCGTTATCGTGCCGCGGTTGGCGACCAGGCGCAGGTTCTCGCCGACCATGACGAAAACCGAATCGTCGACGT
>JASLSL010000108.1 GCA_030743445.1 Alphaproteobacteria bacterium | reverse complement strand
CCATGTTTTCGATGCCGAGGTTCCGCGCCCCGACCGGACCGTGGGTCCCCTGGCCTCGGCCGTCGACCACCTGCCAGCCGTTGTAGAAGACGCGCTCGGCCTCGCCGTCGCCGTCGGCATCGAAATGGGCGCCCATATGCGCCAGCGAATCCCACTGGCTCGAATACTGGTTATAGAGGAACAACGCGTCGTCGCAGGTCACGTCGGTGTGCAGCGGGTCGTGGTCCGAAAGCGACAAGTTGAACGATACCTCGCCGTCGCGCATCACCGGACGCAGCTCCGGCGGCCCGCGCCTGGTGTTGAGGACCATGCCGCCCGGCAGGTCCAACGGCAGGCCGAGGCAGAAGCTGATGCCCTCCCGGATTTCCTCGGCCGCCCGGCGGGTGCGCTCGGGTGTCAGCAGGTTGATGCGGCCGATCTGGTCGTCGGGGCCGAAATCTCCCCAGTTCGATCCTTCGGGACGATTGTTCCATCGCTGCGCCATGATCGCGGCACCTCCCCCGTGGGTTCGTGGTTCGAAGTTTGGATTTTCCGGGAGTGCGCCGCGGGACGCAACCTGACCCGCCGCGCCCGGGCCGCGAGCCCGCCTGCCGCTTACCTCGCCGATGCTGCTATCAGTGCGGCGCTGTTTTTCGCATCAACAGCCAGACCACGACGCCGGCGGCGACCAAACCGATGAATCCACTGGTTTCGAGCGCCGCGATTATCGCGATCAGGTTGCCCAGGATGTCGCCGAAGAACGGCACCGGGCCGCCATATAGAAGCTGCAGCAGAAACCCGAGCGCCGCCAGCAACACCGCGAATTCGATGATCCGGACGATCACTCGCCTCAGTGTATCGATGATGGCGGACATGATTCCGTCTCCCTTGCGCCATCAAACGCATGCCAAGTGAATTGGTAGATATGGTATACCTATTGGCAACGAACTACTACATATTGTGGCGTGATGGATCGATTTTTCGTCGTGGCCCGATCCGATACGCTCGTGCGCACAAAAGAACCGCCCCGGCGAGCCACCGGGGCGGTGTTGCGCAAGCATCGGGCTCGCGACCGTTCGCCGGCCGCCCACCCGGTTAATGCGGTCACGCCACTAGGCGGCTGCTCTCTTGGAGAAGAGCCATAGGATGATCGCCACCGCGATCAATCCCACGACACCGTTATCGCCAAGCGACTTGATCAGCGCGACAAGGTTGCCGACAACATCCCCGAAGAACGGGAGCGTGCCGCCGACAAGCACCTGAAGCACAATGGCCAGTGCCACGAGCAATAAAATGATCTCGGTGATCTGCACCAACCATTTCTTGGCTGTGTCGAACATGCTAGGCATTTCCCTTCCCTCCTAACAGGACCGTGGGTTACATCTACACTACCACATGTAGTAAGTCCTGCCTGATTTCACGCAACATCTAGTGAATTTGTCAAGATACGGGCTCGACCAAGGGCGGAATCGGCCTCGGAATATTGGCTGGATACGGTGATATGCGGGCGTTCTGGCCCCTGTCGGAGCGGTCGGGCGAGTGCTATTTTAGCCGGCAATGCCATCATCGAAGGTGCGGGGAAAACGCCATGACCGATTCGGCACCGTTGACCATTCGTTTGAACGCCCAGGACAACGTCGTCGTCGCCAGGGCCGATATTCTGGCGGGCACCGACGTGCCGGGCGAGGGCGTGGTCTGCACCGACCAGATTCCGGCCGGGCACAAGATCGCGACCGGCGACATCGCGTCGGGCAAGCCGGTCCGCAAATACAACCAGATAATCGGTTTCGCGCGCCGGGATATCGCCCCCGGCGACCACGTTCACGTCCACAACGTCGAGATGCGGGATTTCGAGCGCGACTACGCCCATTCGACCGAGGCGCGCGCCACCGACTTCGTCGCCGAGGCCGACCGCGCGACCTTCCAGGGCATCCGCCGGCCAAGCGGCACGATCGCGACGCGCAACTATATCGGCGTGCTGACCAGCGTGAACTGCTCGGCGACGGTCGCGCGCTATATCGCCGAGGCCTTCGACCGGGACGCGCTGGCCGCCTGGCCCAACGTCGACGGCGTCGTCGCCATGGTCCACAGCACCGGCTGCGGCATGGCGGATTCCGGCGACGGATGGGCGAACCTGCAACGAACGCTCTGGGGCTTCGCGCGGCATCCGAATTTCGGCGGCGTGGTCATGGTCGGCCTCGGCTGCGAGGTCAACCAGATCGACTTCCTGCTCGAGGCCTACGGCATCGAGCCCGGGCCGAGCTTCCAGACCATGACCATCCAGGATACCGGCGGCACAAGGAAGACGGTCCAGCGCGGCCTCGACATGATTGGCGAGATGCTGCCCGAAGCGAACAACGTCGTGCGCGAGACGGTGCCGGCGAGCGAGATCACGCTGGCGCTGCAATGCGGCGGCTCGGATGCCTATTCCGGAATCACCGCCAATCCGTCGCTCGGTGCCGCGGTCGACCTGTTGGTGCGCCACGGCGGCACCGCGATCCTCTCCGAAACGCCCGAGATCTACGGCGCCGAGCATCTGCTGACCCGCCGCGCGGTCAACCCCGAGGTCGGCGAGAAGCTGATCGAGCGCATCCGGTGGTGGGAGGACTACACAGCGCGCAACAGCGGCGAGATGAACAACAACCCGACCCCCGGCAACAAAGCGGGCGGACTGACGACGATCCTCGAGAAATCGCTCGGGGCGGCGGCCAAGGGCGGGACGACCAACCTCACCGGGGTTTACAAATACGCCGAGCCGGTGACCGAGAAGGGCTTCGTATTCATGGACTCGCCGGGCTACGACCCGTGCTCGATCACCGGGCAGGTCGGCGCCGGCGCCAACCTGGTCTGCTTCACCACCGGGCGCGGCTCGGTCTACGGCTGCAAACCGGCGCCGAGCCTCAAGCTTGCGACCAATTCAGCAACCTACGAGCGGATGGACGACGACATGGACATCAACTGCGGCGCGGTGATCGACGACGGCGTCCCGATATCCGAGATGGGCGAGCGCATCTTCCACCGTATCCTCGAGGTCGCGTCCGGCGACCCGACCAAGAGCGAGCACCACGGCTTCGGCGACGACGAATTCATCCCCTGGCAGATTGGTGCCGTGATGTAATTCGGACCGGCAAGGAGAACGGACAAGATGGTCGAACGCGAATTCAAACAAATGTTGGCAGAGGCCAACGCCGTCATCGAAACCATGGCGGTGCAAGACGCCCTTGCGGTCGTCGACGATCCCGAGATCGTATTCGTCGATGTCCGCGAGACGGTCGAGCTGCAGGAATCGGGCGCCATCCCGGGCGCCGTTCACGCGCCGCGCGGATTTCTCGAGTTCATCGTCGATCCCGAGGGGCCGATGCATCAACCGGTTCTGGCGAGTGGCAAATTGCTGATTCTCTACTGCGGCACAGGCGGACGCTCGGCCTTGGCCACGAAGACCTTGGTCGATATGGGCGTGACCAACGTCGTAAGCATGGCCGGCGGCATCAATGCGTGGATCGAGGCCGACGGGCCGGTCGACAAGTAAGCCGGCGGCGAGCGCTTCAACGGGCGGGGTGAATCCGCCAGTCGTGCGCCTTTTTTTCGTGGTTTCTTAGTCGCTGCTCGACAGCTTGAACCCGCTGGCTGAGGTTTTCCATGCGGTTCAGCGCTTGCGCCAACTCCTCCGTCACGCGGGCGGATTCACTGGCCGGCAGCAGGTCGGGCCGGGCGAGATCGACCAGGTCGCGGAACAGGATCGGTGCCTCGGTCTTGGCGATCAGGCGGACCGCGTAAGGGGTGGTCGGAGTCCGGACCGCCCCGCTTCCCTTCTCCGGGATGCGCTCGGTGAAACTGACGATCTCGAACGCGCCGTGACGCATCGGGTTGGAAATCATGACCCGATAGCCGGTGCGCGGACGGGTGCCGAGAAAGACCGCAACGCCGATCTGCGCGTCGGCATCGAAGGCGGGCGGCTTCTTGCCGATGCGATGCCACATCTTGTTCCAGGCGAACGCGGTGCGGATGACCCGGACCTTCAGGAATTCGACGCCGGAGTCCTCGCCCGACCAATGGTCGCCGGCGGCGACGCTTGGCTCGGCGCCCGGCTGTGCGCGTGATTGGAGTTCGGCGCAGGCCGAGAGCACGAGACCCAAGACCAGGCACGTCGCGGCAACGCGGTATCGTCGCTCTACCGTCATGGTGGCTCTGTTCCTCGCCGCTCCCGTTGCCCACCGATTGATGGGATACGGGAGGGTTATGCGAGGAACAGGGCGAAAATTCCGGGGACACCATGAATCGACGCCGAACCGGCCGCACCGATGGTTCGTTATGGTGTCCCCGGAATTTTTTCTACTTCTTCTTTTTCTTCTTTGGCGCGGCCTTTTTCTTCTTCTTGCCCTTGCCGGCCGACGACGAGATTTGCGCCACCATCCGGGCGACCCGCTTCTTGTGGTCGTCGGTATGCTGCAGCATCGCGTTGTAGACCGCCGAGAGCTCCAAGAGCTGGTCCATCCGCATATGCTGGCTCTCGCGCATCAGTTTCTTGGAGAGCCGGAGCGCGTGGGCCGGGTTGGCGGCGATGCGCTTCGCGAGCGCGTTGGCTGCCTTCAGCAGGTCGTCGGCGTCGACCAGTTGCGAGATCATGCCGGTCGCGAGCGCGCGCTCGGCGTCCATCATCTCGCCGGTGAAGATCATCTCGTAGGCGATCGACATCGGCACCGCGCGCGGCAGGAAATAGGCGCCGCCGTCGCCGGGCGAGATGCCGAGGCGCACGAAGCTCTCGGCGAACCTGGCGTATTGCGAGCCGATGCGGATGTCGCACATGCAGGCGAGGTCGCAGCCGGCCCCGACCGCCGCCCCGTTGATCGCGCCGATGGTCGGCACCTCGAGCGTGTAGAACGCCATCGGGATACGCTGG
>JASLSL010000107.1 GCA_030743445.1 Alphaproteobacteria bacterium | reverse complement strand
GAAGGTCGATGGCTCATCCGGCTGGTCCATTCGGGTCCACTATAGGTCCACTCAGGTCCAATATTGGCTTGAACCGGATCGCTCCGATCGTTAGGCTGGGGCTTGTAAGCGCTTGATTCTGGGTGTTTTTCGAGGGAGTCGGCGATTGGCCAAAAGCGACCAGGCTACGGTGACATCGTAGGGGTCGCTGGTTCAAACCCAGCCGCGCCCACCATTCCTCTCTTTTCCGACAAGTTTTCAGCCGGGCTGAAGATGAGGAGCACGCTCGAATGCCGACCGAACCCCTTGGAGTGGAACACCACTACGCCGATCTCGGCGAGGTCGCCCTGCACTACGTCATGGCGGGCGAGGGACCGCCGGTGGTGCTGTTGCACGGCTGGCCGCAGACGTGGTGGGAGTGGCGCCATGTCATCCCGCCGCTGGCGGAGAAATACACCGTGATCGCGCCCGACCTGCGCGGCCTCGGCGACAGCTCGCGGCCGCTCTCGGGTTACGATAAGAAGACGGTTGCGGACGATATCTGGCGGCTGGTCGGCGGCGTGCTCGGCCACGAGACATTCCTGCTCATCGGCCACGACTGGGGCGGGCCGGTGGCCTACGCGCTCGCGGCGGCGCATGCGGACGCGGTGCGCCGGCTCGCGATCCTCGACGTCACGATCCCCGGCTGCGGCGGCGACTTTTCCCAGGGCGGCCGCCGCTGGCATCACCAGTTCCACATCACCCCCGACCTGCCCGAGGCGCTGACCGAGGGCCGGGAGGACATCTACCTCGCCTGGTTCTTCCGCACCTTCGCCTTCCGCGCGGATGCGATCGGCGCGGCGGACCTCGAGGAGTATCTCCGCACCTATACCCAGCCCGGCGCGATGCGGGCGGGATTCTCCTATTACCGCGAGATGCTCCGCGACGCCGCCGACAACAAGGAATTGATCGCCAAGTTCAAGCTGCCGATGCCGGTGCTGGCGATCGGCGGCGGCACCAGCTACCCGCACGGCCGCGGCCGCGGCCGGGAGGTGGAGGAGTCGCTGAGGCGCGTCGCCCTCGACGTTCGGGGCGAGGTGTTCCCCGAGTGCGGCCACTTCATCCCCGAGGAAGCGCCGGAGCTCCTCACCGAACGGCTGCTCGACTTCTTCGCGGAGTAGGACGGCGGGCCGCCGGGCCCTTACTCCGCCGCCGCCTGGGCCTCGTCGAACACGCCGGCGAGGCGGGCCTGGATGATCTCCTCGGCCTCCGAGACGATGCGGTCGACCAGTTCCTTCACCGTCGGGATGTCGTGGATCAGGCCCTGGACCTGTCCCGCACTCCAGATGCCGAAATCC
This sequence comes from Alphaproteobacteria bacterium, assembly GCA_030743445.1. Taxonomy (GTDB): domain Bacteria; phylum Pseudomonadota; class Alphaproteobacteria; order UBA8366; family UBA8366; genus JASLSL01. The sequence goes on along the minus strand of JASLSL010000107.1, from coordinate 5,450 downwards.
GGGTCGCCCGCCTCGTAGACCTGCTTGCCCTTCTTGCCGGTGACGAGATGGGCCAGGTCGTCGATCGTCGCCCCGCCCTTGCTCTCGATCTCGACGACCTCGCTGCTGACCGCGTTCTTGGCGACCCGCGAGGTGTTGTTCAGCGTGCGCAGGATCATCTCGGTGTCGAGCTCGGTGTTCCGGACGATCTGCTGCTTGATCGCGTCGTGGATGCAGCTTTCCTTTGTGCACATGAAGCGGGTGCCCATGTTGATGCCGTCGGCCCCCAACGCCATGGCGGCGACTAGCCCGCGGCCGTCGCCGAAGCCGCCGGACGCGATCATCGGGATCGAGATCTTGTCGGCGGTGCAGGGGATCAGGATCAAGCCCGGCACGTCGTCCTCGCCGGGATGGCCGGCGCACTCGAAACCGTCGATCGAGACGCAGTCGACGCCGATCGACTCGGCCTTCACCGCGTGGCGCACCGAGACGCATTTGTGGACCACCTTGATGCCGTTCTCCTTGAGCTCCGGCAGGTGTTCCTGCGGGTTGTAGCCAGCGGTCTCGACGATCTTGACGCCGGACTCGATGATCGCCCGGCGGTATTCGTCATAGGGCGGCGGGTTCAAGGACGGCAGGATCGTCAGGTTGACCCCGAACGGCTTGTCGGTCAGGTCCTGGCACTTCTTGATTTCCTTCGCCAGGTCGTCCGGCGTCGGCTGGGTCAGCGCGGTGATGAAGCCGAGCGCGCCCGCGTTGGCGACGGCGGCGACTAGTTCGGCATAGCCGACCCACTGCATGCCGCCCTGCACGATCGGATACTCGACCCCGAAGGTCTCGGTGAAATTCGTCTTGAACATGAATGCCTCTTGAATCCAATTGTTTGCCGGAATCCTCCCCGCCGGCGCCCAGCGTGCCGAAAACCGCCAGGCCGGGCAAGGGCGCGATGTGCCGCAGTCGGGGGATAATACCAACGAGCCTATGAACGGCGTCGTTGGGGAAGAACCGTCATTGGTCGAGAAGCCCGGGAGCATCGAGCCGCTCGCGCCTCTCAGGCATGGATTCCGGATCGCAAGGCGCGATGGCGAAAACCTGCGGTTTTCGGGCGCGCCTAACGTCCGGAATGACGTTGAAAAAAGACCGTCATTCCGGGGCGCCCGCAGGGTGAACCCGGAATCCATGCCTGAGCGTTGCCGCCAGTCCATTCAAGCGTTTGCTGGTATTAGACATAAGCCTTTGTATTTAAACGATTTCGAAAGGATTTTATGGATTTGTCGAGCGAAACGGTCTAAATTCACCAACACGGCCGAAACGGCCGCCCGGGAGAGGGCGCAAGGCCCCGCGCGTACCCAGGGCCCCCCGGGGCGCGCCGGGAAACGGGAGAGCGACCATGGTCGACAAGATTGGGCTCAGTTCCGGGGTGACGGCCAACCTGCAAAGCCTGCAGCGCACCTTTCAACTCGCCAACCGGACGGACCAACGTCTTGCCAGCGGGCTCCGGGTCAAGGATCCGCTCGATGGCGCGGCGGAATTCTTCACCTCGCGGGCGCTCACCAACCGCGCTTCCGACCTGACCCAGGCCAAGGGCAATATCGATCAGGCGATCAGCACGGTCGAGGCCGCCAATGTCGGCCTCGAGGCGATCGACGATCTCGCCCAGCAGGCACGGGCCGTGGCGCAGGCCGCCAAATCGACCGGCGACGCGACCGAACGCCAGGCGCTCGCCGCCCAGTTCAACGAGTTGCGCGGCCAGATCGACAGCCTGGCCCAGGATGCGGGCTTCAACGGCACCAACCTGATTTCGTCCTCGCCCGACAATCTCGACATATCGCTAAACGAGGACGGCTCCAGCAGTCTCACCATCCAGGGCACGGATTCCTCGAGCGCCGGTCTCGGCATCGGGTCCAGGACATTCGCCAGCGACGCCGATATCGACGCCGCCATCGCGGATACGACGAGCGCGGTCTCAACCGTGCGGACCAATGCCTCGACCCTCGGCTCGAGCACCACGGTGCTGCAGAACCGCATCGACTTCACTCAAAACCTGACCAACACGCTGGAAAGCGGTGCGGCCGACCTGACGCTCGCCGATTTGACCGAGGAAGCGGCCAACCGGCTCGCCCTCGGCACCCGCCAGCAGCTCGGCGCCAACTCGCTGGCGCTGGCGGCCGAGAGCGAGCGCGCGGTGCTCGGCATCTTGGGCTAGTTTCGGCCGCTCAATTCGATTTCACGAAATCCGCCAGCACGGATAGCGCCGCGTCGATATCCGCCGGGGTGTGGTCGGCCGACACCTGGAAGCGAATTTCCTCGTCGCCCTTCGGCACCACCGGATAGTTGAGCCCGGTCGCCAACACTCCGTTGGCGTAGAGATGCGCGACCAGTGCCCCGGTGCGCGCCGTATCGCGGACCATCAGCGGCACCACCGGATGCTCGCCCGGGATGGTCTCGAGGCCGAGACCCAGGAGCCCGTGCTCGAACCGCGCGGTCATCGCCTGCAGGTGGTCGAGCAGTCTCGTTCCCTCCTCGCCGTCGACCAGCTCGATCGCGGCCGCGGCGGCGGCCGCCTCGCCCGCGGTGATCGGATTGGAATAGATGTAGAACGGCGACTTTTCCCTGAGGTAGCCGATCAGTACCTCACCGCCGGCGACGTAGCCGCCGTTGACGCCGAACGCCTTGCCGAGGGTCGCGACCAGGAGGTCGGCCGCGCCGGCGCCGGTGTACTCCTCGGTGCCGCGCCCGGTCGCCCCGAAGGCGCCGACGCCGTGGGAATCGTCGACCACCACCAGCACGTTTTCCTCGAACCCGGCATCGTGGCGGCCGACGATCTCCACGATCCGGTCCAAGGGCGCGTGGTCGCCGCGCATCGAGAAGATGCCGTCGGTGACGACGATGGCGCGCGCGCACGCGCCCGCGGCCCTGGCGAGGCAGGCGTCGAGTTCGGTCATGTCGAGGTGGGCGTAGACGTGGCGCTCCTTGGGCCGGGCTAGGCGCATCGCGTTGATGATGCAGTTGTGGTTGAGCTCGTCGCTGATCACCGCGGTCTCGGGCGTGACCAGGGACGGCAGCACGCCCATCACCGTGGCGTAGGCGGAGCTGAAGATCATCGCCGCCTCGCGGCCGTGGAACCGGGCGAGCCGGCGCTCGAGCGCCACGTGCGGGCGCCAGGTGCCGCTGATGAACCGGACGGCACCTGGCCCGGTGCCGTAGTTCCCGACCGCCGTCTCCTCGGCCGCCACGACTTCCGGCCTGAGCGCCATGCCGAGATAGCCGTTCGAGTTCATGCGCAGAAACCGCCGGTCGCCCTCGCCCTCGATCAGGTAGCGCGGTCCCTTGTCGCCCTCGGCGGCGACGATGCCGGCGAAAACCGTCTCGCGACCCTTCAGCGTGCCGGCGGCGTCGAGCTCGGCGAGCTCGGACGACAATGCCTCCTCCAGTCGTTGGTGCGGCATCTCACCCTCCTTGGCGCGGCCGGACGGTCAGGCGGCCGGGCGCAGCTTGGCGCTGAGCTTCTCCAGCATGTCTTGGGTCATACTCGCCAGATCGTAGTCCGGCGACCAGCCCCATTCGGCCTGCGCCGCGCCGTCGTCGATCGCGCGGGGCCAGGAATCGGCGATCGCCTGGCGCAGCGGATCGACCTCGTAGTCGATCGCGAAGTCGGGGACGTGCTTGCGAATCTCGGCCGCCAGCTCGTCCGGCGTGAAGTTCATCGCGGTGACGTTGAACGCGTTGCGGTGCTCGAGCTTGGTCGGGTCGGCGGCCATCAGCTCGACGATCGCCTTGGTCGCGTCCGGCATGTACATCATGTCGAGCCGCGTCTCGGGCGAAAGGAAGCAGGTGTAATGTCGATAGCGGATCGCCTGGTAGAAGATGTCGACCGCGTAGTCCGTGGTCCCGCCGCCGGGCAACGCGACGTGCGAGATCAGCCCGGGGAGTCTCAGTCCGCGGGCGTCGACGCCGAAGCGCCCGGCGTAGTAGTCGCACAACAGCTCGCCCGCGACCTTGGTCACGCCGTACATCGTGGTCGGACGCTGGATGGTGTCCTGCGGCGTGTCGTCGCGCGGCGTCGATGGGCCGAAGGCGCCGATCGAGCTCGGCAGGAACACCGCGCAGCCGTTCTGGCGCGCGACCTCGATCACCCGGTAGAGCCCGCCCATGTTGAGGTGCCAGGCGAGCTGCGGCTTTTCCTCGGCGATTGCCGACAAGAGGGCGGCGAGATGGTAGATCGCGCCGATGTCGTGGCGGCGCACGACGTCTTGTATTTGCTGCGTCTTGGTGCAGTCGAGGTGCTCGAACGCGCTGGCGGCCCCGGCGCCGTCCGGCGGCATGCGGACGTCCGAGGCGACGACGCGCTCGGCGCCGTAACGCTCGGCGAGTGCCGGCACCAGCTCCGAGCCGATCTGCCCCAAGGCGCCGGTGACGAGGATATTTCGTTCCATCACGGTCTCCCGCCGCACGGCCTCGATCGATCAACGTCGTTACTGTCGCACGACCGGACGTGCCGATCTTTGATGGAGGTCAAATCCGGCCGCGTCGCCAAACACTTGACTTGCCGCCGTTTTCGCCGACTTGATTGGCAGAGCCTTGGCCCGCCGACCGTGCTAGGGTCCCGGGCGAATTTCGGGCAGGAACGCCGTGTCAGAAATCAAGAAGTTCCACATCGTCCTGATCAAGCCGTCGCATTACGATGACGACGGCTACGTCATCCAGTGGGTGCGCTCGACGATTCCGTCGAACTCGCTGGCCTCGGTCTACGGCCTCGCCAAACAGTGCGCGGACGGCCGGGCGCTCGGCGACGACGTCGATATCGAGATCGAGGCGTTCGACGAGACCAATACGGTGATCCCGGTGAAGCGCCTGATCCGCGCCCTGAAGCGTGCCGATGGCGGCTTCGTCGGACTTATCGGCGTGCAGTCGAACCAGTTCCCGCGCGCCGTCGACCTCGCCCGCCGGTTCCGCGCGGCGGATATTCCGGTGGTGATCGGCGGGTTCCACGTCAGCGGTTGCCTGTCGATGTTGCCGGAGCTGCCCGACGACATCCGGCGAGCGCAGGAGATGGGCTGCGCGCTCTATGCCGGCGAGTCCGAGGGCCGGCTCGTCGAACTACTGCGCGACGTCCACCGGGGCGAGCTGAAGCCGGTCTACAACTACCTCGCCGACATGCCCGACATGGCCCACGCCACCGTGCCCTACCTGCCGCAGGAGGTGATCAAGCGCAACCACACCCGCTACACCAGCTTCGATGCCGGCCGCGGCTGCCCGTTCCAGTGCAGCTTCTGCACCATCATCAACGTGCAGGGTCGCAAGTCGCGCTACCGCACCGCCGACGACGTCGAGGCGATCATCCGCGACAATGCGGCCCAGGGGATCAACCGGTTCTTCATCTCCGACGATAATTTCGCGCGCAACAAGAACTGGGAGGCGATCCTCGACCGGATGATCCATCTGCGCGAGGAGGAGGGCTTCCGCTTCCG
>JASLSL010000106.1 GCA_030743445.1 Alphaproteobacteria bacterium | reverse complement strand
CGGCGGCACGTTCATCGCCGCGGCGAGCCCGACGTCGCGCGCGCTGAGCACGCGGCCGGCGCGCACGATCACGTCGCCTTCGCTGAAATCGAGCCCGGCGGGGCGGATATAGCGGCCCTTGGCCGAGCTTTCCAAGACGGTGACCTTGTCGCCGTCGGCCTCGGTGTCCTCCTGGATGACGATCGCGTCCGCACCCGCCGGCACCGGGCCGCCGGTGAAGATGCGCACCGCCTGGCCCTTGCCGACCTTGCCCTCGAAGGCGTCGCCGGCCGGCGCCTGGCCGATCACCGCGAGCGTTGCCGGGACCTTGGCGACGTCGACGGCGCGCACCGCATAGCCGTCCATCGCCGAGACCGCCGTCGGCGGCTGGGTGCGGCGCGAGACGATGTCCTCGGCCAGCACCCGGCCCAGCGACTCGACCAGCGCCACTTGTTCCGCCGGCATGGTGCGCATCGCCGAGACGATGCGGGTGCGCGCTTCCTCGACCGACAGCATGCGCTTCAGTCCGCCTTGTAGGTGCCGGATTTGCCGCCGGCCTTGTGGGTCAGGCGGATATCGGTGATCCGGATGCCGCGATCGACCGCCTTCACCATGTCGTAGACGGTGAGCGACGCGACCGCGACCGCGGTCAGCGCCTCCATCTCGACCCCGGTGCGGCCCTTGAGCTTGCAGATGGCGGTGATGTCGACCGCGCTGCGCTTGGCATCGAGGGCGAGCTCGACCTTGACCGAGGAAAGCGCCAGGGGATGGCAGAGCGGGATCAGCTCGGGAGTCTTCTTGGCGCCCATGATGCCGGCGAGCTGCGCCACCGACAGCACATCGCCCTTCTTGACCTGGCCGGCCTCGATCAAGGCCAGGGTTTCCGGCTGCATCAGCACGGACGCCGCGGCCGTCGCGGTGCGCTCGGCCTCTTCCTTGTCGCTGACGTCGACCATCACCGCGTTGCCGTCCTTGTCGATGTGGGTCAGGTCGCGGGCCATGCGCTTCATCCCGTCGCCGCGATCGGCTGGGCTAGCAGCGCCCTTGTCGCGGCGGCAACGTCGGCCTGGCGCATCAGCGATTCGCCAACCAGCGCGCAATGGGCGCCGGCCGCGGCCATCCGCGCCAGGTCGTCGGGCGAATCCAAACCGCTTTCGGCGATCAGGATCCGGTCGTCGGGCGCCAAGGCCGCCAGTTCCTCGGTCGTCGCCAAATCGACCTCGAGGGTCTTGAGGTTGCGGTTGTTGATGCCGAGCAACAGCACCTCGAACTTCAGCGCGCGCTTCAGTTCCTTCTTGTCGTGGACCTCGACCAGCACGTCCATGCCGAGCTTGGTTGCCAGCTTGGCGAGCTCGGCCGCCCGCTTGTCGGTCAGCGCCGCCATGATCAGCAGCATGCAATCGGCGCCGATGGCGCGGGTTTCGTAGACTTGGTAAGGGTCGAGGATGAAATCCTTGCGCAGCACCGGCAGGTCGGTCGCCATCCGGGCCGCGGTCAGGTGGGCGTCGCGGCCCTGGAAGTAGGGCGTGTCGGTCAGCACCGAGAGGCACATGGCCCCGCCCGACTGATAGGCGCGGGCCAGGGCCGAGGGCGCGAAATCCTCGCGGATCAGGCCCTTCGAGGGCGAAGCCTTCTTGATCTCGGCGATCAGCCCGGTCCCGCCGGCTGCAACCGCGTCCGCGAGGCGCTGGGCGAAGCCGCGCGGCGCCGGCCCGCCCTTGGCCATTTGCTTGATGACCTTCAAGGGCCGCGCCTTCTTTGCCGCCGCGACGTGCTTGCGTTTGGCGGCGCAGATTTGCTTCAGGACGTCGCTCATGGCGCTCTCTACTCCGCGCCGGCGGTGATCGCGATCAGTTTTACCAGCGCCGTCGACGCGTGGCCGCCGTCGATCGAGGCCGCGGCGAGGCTGGCCCCACCCCTGAGATCGTCCGCCTTGCCGGCGACGACAAGTGCCGCGCCCGCGTTCAGCAGCACGATGTCCCGGAACGGACCGGCCGCGCCCGCGAGGACCTCGCGGATCGCCGCCGCGTTCTCCTCCGGGGTGCCGCCCTCGAGGTCGTCGAGGGTCGCGGTCGCGACCCCGGCGTCCTCGGGCACGACCTCGAAGGTGCGAAGTTTGCCGTCCGCGAGCTCGGCGACTTGCGTCGGGCCGGTCGTGGTCATCTCGTCGAGCCCGTCCGAGCCGTGCACGACCCAAACCCGCTCGGCGCCGAGATTGCCCAGAACTTGGGCCATCGGCTCGACCCAGCGCGCATCGTAGGTCCCGACCAGCAGGCGCTTGACCAGGGCCGGGTTGGAGAGCGGGCCGAGGATGTTGAAAATCGTGCGCACGCCCATCTCGACCCGGGTCGGGCCGACATGGCGCATCGAGCTGTGATAGGCCGGCGCCATCAGGAAGCCGATGCCGGCCTCGGCGATCGCCTCCTCGACGACGGGGAGTTCGGCCTCGAGATCGACCCCGAGCGCGCCGAGCACGTCGGCGGCGCCGGATTTCGAGGAAAACGCACGGTTGCCGTGCTTGGCGACCGGAACCCCTGCGCCGGCGACCACCAGGGCCGAGGCGGTCGAGATGTTCTGCGTCCCGATCGCGTCGCCGCCGGTGCCGACCACGTCCATCGCGCCTTCGGGTGCGGTGACCTTTAGCACTTTGGCGCGCATGGTGCGCGCGGCGCCGGTGATCTCCTCGACCGTCTCGCCGCGCATCCGGAGCGCCATCAGGAAGCCGCCGATCTGCGAGGGCGTCGCGTCGCCCGACATCATGATGTCGAAGGCGTCCGCCGATTGATTTTCACTCAAGGATTGACCCTCGGCCACCAGTCCGATCAGGTCTTTGAAATCCGTCGCGCTGTCCCCCATCGTTCTCCCCTAGTGTTTTGTTATGTCGAGGAAATTTTCCAAGAGCTTGTGCCCGTGCTCGGACTCGATGCTCTCGGGGTGGAACTGCACGCCGTGGATCGGCAACTCCTTGTGGGCGATCCCCATGACCAGGCCGTCGTCGGTCTCGGCGGTGATATGGAAGCAGTCGGGCACGCTTTGGCGCTCGATCACCAGGGAGTGGTACCGGGTCGCCCGGAACGGGTCGGGGATATCCCGCAGCACGCCGGATCCGGTGTGGTGGATCTCGCTGATCTTGCCGTGCATCGGCATCGGGGCGCGAACGATCTTGCCACCGAAGGCCTGGCCGACCGCCTGATGGCCGAGGCAAACGCCGAGCAGCGGCACCAGGCCCGCGGCCTTCTCGACCAGTTCCAGGCAAATTCCGGCTTTCGGCGGGTCGCAGGGTCCCGGCGACATGACGATTCCCTGGGGCTTCATCGCCAGCGCTTCCTCGACGCTGATGGCGTCATTACGCCGCACCTCCATCTCCGCCCCGAGCTCGCCGAGGAAGTGATAGAGGTTGTAGGTGAAGCTATCGTAGTTGTCGATTAACAGATACATTTCAAAGGGTTGCCAGGCGTTTTCGGCGCCGCCACCGGCGCCGGTTCGCGCTTTATAGCAATCTTTCCGGGGTCGCGAAAGCGAGCCCGAATTCGGCCGCGTATTGACCTTCCAGTTACTGGAAGGATTATATGAGTCGGACCAAATCACCAACCGCCCTCGCCTGTCCGGCATTCCGGCGACCGAGCCGAAGGTGTTACGAAATCCGATTGGTAATGGAGGTCACGATGCGAAAACGTCTTATGCAAAGTCTGTTGACCGTGGCGGCGGTATTCGCGTCGCTTCCGGCTTGGGCGACGCAGGGCGACGGCGATCGTCCAGGTTATGGGGGTTGGGGATACATGATGGATTGGGGCTGGGGGCACATGATGTTCGGTGGACTGATGATGGTCGTCTTCTGGGGCGGGGTGATCGTTCTGGTCGTCCTAGCGGTGCGGTGGATCGGCGGGAGCTTGGCCGATCGACCGTCATCCCGCAAACCGGATCGGTTGCCGTCGTCATGTGTGCTTCGTTCATGGCTCGCGCCCTCGGGCTAATCGGCCGGTGTGCGAGGGTGTTACCGCCGACGAGCCCGGCGTCTGCCCGAAATGCGGCATGGCGCTCGATGCCGCGGCGCCCGCGGGGCCGGCGACCAAGACCCAATACACCTGCCCGATGCACGCGGAAATCGTCGAGGATGCGCCCGGCGACTGCCCGATATGCGGCATGGCGCTGGAGCCGACGATAGTCGTGCTGGAGGAGGAGGCGAATCCGGAACTCGTGGACATGACAAGGCGGTTCTGGGTCAGCATGATCCTTACCCTGCCGGTCTTCGCCATCGCCATGGGCGAACTGATCCCGGGAAACCCGCTCGCCGGGCTGCTTGCCAAGCAAAGCTGGATCTGGATCGAGCTCGCGTTGGTGGCCCCGGTGGTGCTGTGGGGCGGCAAGCCGTTCTTCGAGCGCGGCTGGGCCTCGATCCGGAACCGCAGCCCCAACATGTTCACCCTGATCGCGATCGGCACCGGGATCGCCTTCCTCTACAGCCTGGTCGCGACCGTCGCGCCGGACGCCTTCCCGCCCGCCTTCCGCGCCGCCGATGGCACCGTGGCGGTCTATTTCGAGGCGGCGGCGGTGATCGTGACATTGGTCCTGCTCGGCCAGGTGCTGGAACTGCGCGCCCGTGCCCGCACCGGCGGCGCGATCAAGGCGCTTCTCGGCCTGGCGCCGGCGACCGCGCGGATTCTGCGCGACGACGGGTCGGAAGAGGATATCCCCTTGGCGGACGTTGCGGTCGGCGACCGGCTCCGCGTCCGCCCGGGCGAGAAGGTGCCGGTCGACGGCGTCGTCGTCGAGGGGACCAGCGCGGTCGACGAATCGATGATCACCGGCGAGCCGATCCCGGTCGAGAAGGGGGAAGGCGACCCGGTCACCGGCGCCACCCTCAACGGTTCCGGTGGTCTCGTGATGCGGGCCGAGCGGGTCGGCGGCGAGACCCTGCTGGCGCGGATCGTCGCCATGGTCGCCGAGGCCCAGCGCAGCCGGGCGCCGATCCAGCGCCTGGCCGACGTTGTCGCGGGTTATTTCGTGCCCGCGGTGATGGCGGTTGCCGCAGTGGCGTTTGTCGTCTGGGGTATCTGGGGCCCCGAGCCGCGCATGGCTTTCGCCATCATCAACGCGGTCGCGGTGCTGATCATCGCCTGTCCCTGCGCCTTGGGCCTGGCAACGCCGATGTCGATCATGGTCGGCATGGGTAAAGGTGCTGCGGTCGGGGTGCTGATCCGCGACGCCGAGGCGCTCGAGACGATGGAACGGGTCGACACCCTGGTGGTCGACAAGACCGGCACCCTGACCGAAGGCAAGCCGAGCCTCGCCTCGGTCGTGGCGGCCAAGGGCACCGCCGAGGATCAGTTGCTGCGCCTCGCGGCAAGCCTGGAGCGCGCGAGCGAGCACCCGCTTGCCGCCGCGGTCGTCGCCGGCGCCGAGGCGCGCGGCCTTGTATTGAGTCCGGTCGAGGGCTTCGAAGCCGCCACCGGCAAGGGTGTCGAGGGCACCGTCGAGGGCAAGCGCGTCGCCCTCGGTAACCCGCTTTACATGACGGAACTGGGTATCGCGACCGACGCCATGGCCAACAGCTCCGGGGCCCTGCGCGGCCAGGGCCAGACGGTGATGTTCGTCGCCATCGACGGCGCGCTCGCGGGCCTGGTCAGCGTCGCCGATCCGGTGCGCGAGACCACGCCGGACGCGATCCGGCTGCTGCGTGACGAGGGCATCGACATCGTCATGCTCACCGGCGACAGCCGCGCCACCGCCGAGGCGGTCGCCGCCAAGCTCGGGCTCGCCGAGGTTCGCGCCGAGGTGCTGCCGCACGAAAAGGGCGAGGTGGTCAAATGGCTCAAGGCCCAGGGCCGGGTTGTCGCGATGGCGGGGGACGGCATCAACGACGCGCCGGCCTTGGCGGCGGCGGACGTCGGCATCGCCATGGGCACCGGGACCGACGTCGCGATGGAGAGCGCCGGCGTGACCCTGGTCAAGGGCGACTTGCGCGGGCTCGCCCGGGCCCGGCGGTTGAGCCAGGCGACGATGGCCAACATCCGCCAGAACCTGTTCTGGGCCTTCGCCTACAACGCGCTCGGCGTGCCGATCGCCGCCGGCGTGCTCTACCCGTTCACCGGGCTGTTGCTGAGCCCGATGCTCGCCGCCGCGGCGATGAGCCTGAGCTCGGTCACGGTGATCGGCAACGCGCTGCGCCTGCGGCATGCGGCGCTATGAGGAGTAACTGACATGCAAATCGGCAATGCGGCGGAGAAGTCCGGCATTCCGGCCAAGACCATCCGCTATTACGAGGAGGTCGGGCTGATCCAGCCGGCCCACCGCACCGAAAGCGGCTACCGGACCTATGATGAGTCCGACGTGGCGACGCTGCGCTTCATCCAGCGGGCGCGGGGCCTAGGCTTTTCGGTGAAGGAGGTCCGGTTGCTGCTCGGCCTCTGGGCCGACCGGGCACGGTCCAGCGCCGACGTCAAGGGCCTGGCGCTCGACCATATCGGCGAGATCGACCGCAAGATCGCCGAGCTCCAGTCGATGCGCGATACGCTGGTCGACCTGACCGAGCGCTGCCATGGCGACGACCGGCCCGACTGCCCGATTCTCGAGGATTTGGCCCGCTAGCCCCTATGCGTTCCCCCACCCGTGCCATATATAGGGGGCGGATTTGAGGGGGATAGGTTGCAATGCTCGACCCGCCGGGCCAAGGGATCAAGCGCTCGCTCGGACCGCGCCAGCTCAGGCCTGGCGGCGGCGAGACCTTCGCGCTCAGCCGCCGGTTCATCATTGCCGCGGTCTTGGGAACCTTCGTCGTCGGCATCGGGCTCGGCATCGGCATCGGCGCGCTGGTCAAGGGCGGTGGCGAGGCGGATGTCGCGCTGAAGCAGGGGCCCGAGCCGCGGCCCGAGCTCAAGGTCCGGGTCCACGGCTATACCACGGCCAAGCCGAACCGGCCGGTCGAACTGCCGAGCGCCTCGCCGACGCCGGCGGCGAAGCCGGGGACTAAGCCCGTGCCGGCGGCCGCGCCGCAACCCGCCGGGAAACCGGCGAAAATCGAAACACCCGCCGACGCGCCGCCGGAGCCGCCCAAAATGGCGCCGCGCGGCAAGCTCAAACTCGCCGCACTCCCCGAGGGCAAGCTGCCGCACTGGTTGAAGTACGCGGTGGCGCCGCCCGTGGTCGGCGACAAGCCGATGATCGCGATCGTCATCGACGACGTTGGCATCGACCAGGACCGCACGCGCCGCGCGATCGCGCTGCCGCCGCCTCTGACCATGGCGTTCATCCCCTATGGCTATAACCTGAAGGAGCTGACGAAATTGGCCCACGACGGCGGGCATGAGCTGATCGTCCACATGTCGATGCAGCCCAACGACCCGGGCGCCAACCCGGGCCCGAACGCGCTGTTGGTGACACTCGAGCAGGACGAGCTAATGCGCCGGCTGGTCTGGGCGCTGGGGCGGTTCCCGGACTATGTCGGGCTCAGCAACCACATGGGCAGCAAGTTCACCGCCTAGTCCAAGGGCATGGGGCTGGTGCTGGCGGAATTGAAGGCGCGCGACCTGCTGTTCCTCGACTCGCTGACCGCCGGCGGGTCGGTCGGCTATCGCCTCTCGCGCAAGATCGGCCTGCCGTTTGCGGTGCGCGACGTGTTCCTCGACAACGACGTCGCCGAGGGGGCGATCCGCAACCAGCTGTTCGAGCTCGAGAGCGTCGCCCGACGCCGCGGTTACGCCATCGGCATCGGCCACCCCTACGACGCGACCATCGAGGTCCTCGCGAAGTGGCTGCCCGCGATGCTGAAGAAAGGCTTCGCCATCGTGCCCCTCACCACCGTGGTGCGCATGCGCCGCCAGGCGGAGGGGTAGGAGGGGGCGCTACCCCGGCTCGTTCCCCCGCGTGGCGTAGCGCACCGCGTCCTCGGCGGCGCGCATCAGGGCGCGGGCCTTGTTCCAGCTTTCCTCGCGCTCGGCCGCCGGCTCGGAATCCGCGACGATGCCGCCGCCGGCCTGGACGTAGATCGTGTCGTCCTTGACCACCGCGGTGCGCAGCGCGATCGCCGTGTCCATGTCGCCGTCGGCGCCGAAATAGCCGATGCAGCCGGAATAGACGCTGCGCCGGTCGGACTCCAACTCGTCGATGATCTCCATCGCCCGGACCTTGGGCGCGCCCGAAACCGTGCCCGCCGGAAAGCCCGCCACGAGCGCCGACAGCGCGTCGTAGTCGTCGGCAATCTCGCCGTCGACGTGGCTCGCGATATGCATCACGTGGCTGTAGTACTCGATCACCATCTTCTCGGCGACGTTGACGGTGCCGACCTTGGCGACCCGGCCGACGTCGTTGCGCCCGAGGTCGAGCAGCATCAGGTGCTCGGCCAGCTCCTTCGGGTCGGAAAGCAAGTCTGCGGCCAGTTCCTGGTCTTCGACCGCGTTGACGCCGCGCCGGCGCGTGCCCGCGACCGGGCGGATGGTGACGATGCCCTTGCGCAAGCGGACCAGGATCTCCGGGCTCGAGCCGACGATCGAGAACTCACCGAAATCGAGGAAGAACAAGAACGGCGAGGGGTTGAGCCGGCGCAAGGACCGGTAGAGAGCGAACGGCGGCAGGGTGAACGGCATCTCGAAACGCTGGCTCAGCACGACCTGGAAGACGTCGCCCGCGAGGATGTACTCCTTGCCGCGCTCGACCATCTGGTGGAATTCGGCCTCGGTCATGTTCGAGGTCGGCACCGGCATCTCGTGGCTATCCGGCGGCGCCGGCGCCTCGTGCGGCACCGCGCGGTCGAAGTCGGCGACGACCTGGAACAAGCGTTCGCTTGCCTCGCGATAGGCCGTCTCGGCATCGGCCCCCTCCACCGGGCGGACCGGCGTCACGATCGTTACCGTGTCCTCGATGGTGTCGAAGATGGCGATGATCGTCGGCCGCACGAACAGGCCGTCCGGGACATGCAGGATTTCCTCGTTGTCGTCCGGGATGCGCTCCATCAGGCGCACCATGTCGTAGCCCATGTAGCCGACCAGGCCGGCGGCCATCGGCGGCATGCCCTCGGGCAGGTCGATCTTGGAGTCCTCGACGATCCGCCGCAGCGAATCGAGCGTGCCCTCGCCGTGCGCTTCGAACCCAAGCGGGTCGGCCTCCGGGTTGCGGTTGACCTCGGCCGCGTCGCCCTTGCAGCGCCAAATCAGGTCCGGGTTGAGGCCGATGAACGAATAGCGCCCACGGTTGGCGCCGCCTTCGACCGATTCCAAGAGGAAACTGTTGGGCCTGCCCCGGGCCAGCTTGAGCATCGCGGAGACCGGGGTTTCCAGGTCGGCGACCAGACGGGTCCAGACGATCTGCGCGCGGCCCGACCCGTGGGCCGCGCGAAAGTCGTCGATATCGGGGTTAACCTGCATCCGAGAACAGCCGCTGCAGGACGCGGCTATCGATCGAGACGCCGTGGCGGTCCTGGAGCGAGCGGTTGAATTGCAGCAGCAGGTCGTCGGCCAGGCTGTTTCGAACCGCGCGGTCGGTCGCTTCGACGGCCTCGCGGTCGGCCGACGAGCTGGCATGGCGGATTTCCTTGAGCCGCACGACGACGAAGCCGCCTCGGGTTCGGGCGACCGCCGCCGTGCCGGTCTTTTTCAAGCCGAAGGTTTCGACCACGGCGGCCGGCGCGAGGCTCGTCCGGACCCCGGTACCGTCCCTGGTGAAGGGTTGGCTGGTCATGATCGTTAAGTTAAATTTCTTCGATAATTCAGCTAGTTGATCGCCGTTGTTAATGCGTTCCACGATCGTGTCCGCGCGTGCCTTCGCCTGCTTCGAGCGCTGGCTGTCGCGCCATGCCGCCGCGACCTCGTCGCGGATGCTGTCGAGCGAACGCAGGACCGACGGCGTCAGCCCGTCGACCTTCAGAATAAAGTATCCGCCGTCGCCGGTTTCGGTCAGCGCGCTTTCCGATCCGCTTTCGGTGTCGAACACCGTCTGGATGAAGGGCTGGCCCGGCAGGTCCGCGATCGCCTTGCCGTCCTTGGCCTTGCCTTCGGCATCGAGCGCCGCGAGCTTGCGCAGTTTCAGGTTCAGCTGGTTTGCCGCCTCGCCGAGGGTGGCGCCCCCGCCGAGCGTGTCCTCGAGATCGGCGACGACCTTGAACAGCGCCTCGATCGCCTGTTCCTTGGCCAACTCCTCGCGCAAGGTCTTCTTGACTTCGGCATAGCTTTGCGTGCGGCCCGCCTCGATCGCGACGACCCGGAAGATGTGCCAGCCGAAGGGACCCTCGACCGGCGCGGAATTCACGTTCTTGGCGAGCGCGAAGACCTTTTCCGCCAATTCCTCGGGCAGATCGTTCTCGGTGATGGCGCCGAGCTTGGTCGAATCCTCCTCCTGGCCGGCGACGTCCTTGGCGACCGCGGCGAAGCTGCGGCCTTCCGAGAGCAGCCCCATGGCCTTCTTCGCCGCGGCTTCGTCGGCGAGCACCATCTGTTGGACGGTGCGCGTCTCGCGCACGGTGAATTCGTCGATGCGCTCGTCGTAGACCTTGCGGACCGCGTCCTCGGCGATCTCGATCTCGCCGGCCAGGTCGTCGGCCTCCAAGTGGATGAAGCGCAGCGAGCGATACTCGGGCGCGGTGAAGCGGCTGGCGTTGTCCTTGTGGAACTCGACCAGCGCCGATTCGTCCGGCGTTCCGACCGCCGCGGCCTTGTCGACCTTGACGTCCATCGTCTCGGCGACGCGCTTCTCGGCGCGCCAGCGATAGAGCGCATTGACCATGGCCTTGGGCGCCACCGCACCCTCGGAAATGTTGTTCAGCACCTGATCGCGCGCCATGTCGCGGCGCAATTGCTGGACATAGCCTTCCTCGGTGAAGCCGTTGCTGCGCAGCACTTGCTCGAACTGGAAGCGGTCGAAGCGGCCCTGCTGGTTTTTGAACGCCCGGTTGTCGCGGATATCCTGCCGGACCGCATCGTCCGACACCGTCATGCCGAGGTCGCCGGTCTCGGCATCGTAGGCCGCCTGGGCAATCAACTGCTGCAATACTCGGTCGAGAACGCCCATCTGGCGCGCCTGTGCTGCGTCGATGTTGAGCGGGCGCAGCCGGTTGAGCTCGCGCCGGAAGGCCTGGTCGAGGGTTTGCCCCTCGATCTTCAGTCCGCCGACCTCGGCCACCGTGTCGCCGAAGAAGCCGCCGCGCACCACGTCGCCGACGCCCCACACGGCGAAGCTCAAGACGAGGACACCAAAGAGGCCTTTGACGAAGACCCCGGCGACCTTTTTGCGAAGCGATAGCAGCATGTTATCCGTTCCCCCGGGCCGGACACCGCCGGCGGCGCGGCATGATAGGAGCGGTCGCGAGGTGTCGCAACAAAGATTTCCGGGAACCGGCCGCAAGGCATGTTTCGCGCTCTATGGCTCTAGGTTTTGGCGCGTGTTAAACAGGCCCATCGTCGCGGGCAAAAAGGTCGAGAAACATGGCGCGGGTGCCGCTGATCGCCGGGAATTGGAAGATGAACGGGCTGCGGGGCGATGGCGTCGCCTTGGCGGAGGCGGTCGCGGCC
>JASLSL010000105.1 GCA_030743445.1 Alphaproteobacteria bacterium | reverse complement strand
CGGGCTGCCTTCGATCAGCTCCAGGAACAAATCCTTCTTAAGCTCGAGCACCTCTATCTTGCTCGACGCCCGGACCGTCGCCGATCGCGGCTTGGTGCTGAGCAGCGCCATGTCGCCGACCAGCTCGTTCTCGCCGAGCTGATTGACGGCGATCTCGCTGTCGCCCTCGCCGACCACGATGTCGACCTCGCCCTTGAGGATTACGTAGGCGGCGTCGCCGGTATCGCCCTGATGGAACAACTCCTCGCCGGCGTCGTAAGTCAATCGCTCGGCTGTGAACGCCAGCAGTTTGAGGCGCGAGGGCTCCATTTCGGCGAACAGCGGCACCTGCGACAGCGCCTGGGCCTCGGCGTTGAGGATTCCGGGCTCGCCGGCCTCGGCGGCTTCCGCCTCCGGCGCCGCTACGTCGGTCGCCTCCTGATCTGCGATCCGTTGCTCGATGCGTCCGTTGCGCAGCACCAGAACCTGGTCGAACTCCGCGGAGTCCGGCATTTCGCTATCGATCCAGATCAGCGTGGTGTTCGGCAACAACTCGCAGACATTGCGCCGAATCCGATCGCGCGTTTCCCGGTCGTGAGCGCCGAGCGCCTCGTTGATGACCAGGATGTTGGGACGCTTGATCAGGCTTCTCATCAACGCGATGCTCTGGCGCGCCGAGAGTGGTAGGCGCCGTCCGCCGATGCCAACGTCGAAATCGGCGGCCGCCAGGCTAACCGCCTTGGTCAGGTCCATCTCCTTGAGCACCTCGGCGAGCAAATCGTCGACCTTCTCCTCGGCCTGTGGGCGGGCGGTGTTGACCCGGCCCATGATGAGATTTGCCCGCAGCGAGAGCCGTGGATTGAACGTCTCCGGATCGTAGATCGCGATCGCGCTCGCCAAATCTTCCGGCAGCTGTTCGTGGAACGCCTTGCGCGCGTCGACGATCTGCTGCTGGATTTCCTCGTCTATGAAGCCGAGCCGATGACGCTCGACGACCAATTGGAAGGTCAGCGCCATCAGGCTGTTCCTGTCGTGCTCGGACAGCGAATCGGCACCTTCGCGCTGGACCTTCGCGGTAATATGCTTCAGGTCGGCGAGGGCTTCCTCGTCGACGAAGCTATACTGCTCGAAGATCGGCTCGTCGGGCGACATGTCGTTGAACATGTCGACCAGGGTCACCGCGGTCCGTTGACCGATCTCGCAGAACCGCTCGGTCAGGCCGCGATCGTCTAAAATCGACCGGACGAACTCGTTTTCGCCGAGCTTGTCGATCGCGAAGTCCTCCGCGACCGGCTCGCCGAAGATCAAGTTGGCGCCGACCGAGGCATTGGTGTTGTACCGGTCGAAATCGAAGAGATGGACCAGATCTGCGAGCTCGGGGCTGTCATGGAGCTTCTTGGCGACGCCGTTGCGGGCCGAGACGATGCTTTGCGCGAGGTCCGAATGTTTTTCCGGATCGACCGCCATGCTCATGGCGCGGCCGTAGAGAACGTCGTCGAGCTCGACAGCCTGGACGGTCTCCAGCCACCAATCCATCAGCTCTTCGTGGCTGTTGACGCCGATCAGGTCGTAGTCGATCCATTCGGCGTCGGCGTCATGCGGGCTGTTGCCGGTCGCGATGGCTTCTTGCTGATCGACTTCGTTGATATCGCCACTCTCGCCGTTCGCCACCGGGACGTGTTTCAAGCCATAGAGCGCGTTGTAGCCGATGGTGCCGTCGAAGACGTAGGACTCCGGGCCGGCGTAGCCGATCCGCGTGCCGATGACCGCTTCGTGCATGCCCGAGAAGTCGCTGTCGCCGACCGCGACCTTGCCCGTGGTCGGGTTCATCAGTCGGGTCAGCACCTGGGCCAGTTTGTCGCGGCTGGCGCCGCCGGCGACGATCGCGGACTTGCTGCCAGGTTCGGCGCTGAAGGTGATGCCTTCGAGCGCCCGCATCCCGTCTTCGTCGGTGACGGTGACGTTCTGCAGCATCAACGGCTGCTTCAGCGGATCGATGGCTTCCGGCCGCGAGCTCAGCATCAAATCCTCGGACATCATGTCGGCCGGATTGAATTGCTCGGCGACCTGCTCATACTTGATCACTGCGTCGGCCAGGCGCTGGTAATACCTCAACAGCTCCTTCCAGGGCTGCATCAACTGGCCATAGGCGCCCAGCACGGCGACCAACTGACCGATGTCCAGCTTGCCTGCTAGCATCAGCCAGCCGCCCACCGAGTAGAACAGCAGCGGCGTCAGCTTCAGCAGGAAATTGTTGATGAATTTGAGAAACGCCTTCTTCCGGTAGATCTCGTAGCGCAGCTTGTAGATCCCGCTGAGATGCTTGGTGAAGTCGGCGAGCGAGAAGGCCGAGGTGTCGTGGGTGTGGATGTCGTTGATGCCCGAGACCGCTTCGCTGATCCGGCCCGACAGCTGGCGGATTCGCACCACGCGCTCCTTCGCCATCAAGTTGATCTTGTGTTGCAGCTTCGGGATCAGCCAGGCCTGGAGCGGCACGATGGCCACGCCCACGAGGCCCATGATCGGGTTCTGCACGAACATGAAGGCCAGCGCCACCAACATGGTACCGCCCATGAACAGCGGCAGCGACACGGCGTCGGCGAAGAACGCGCTCAAGGGCTCGACTTCGGCGGTGATCATCGAGGTCAGCTCGCCCTGCGAGACCTTCTGGAAATGGCTTAGCGGGAAACGCAGGATACGTTCGTA
Organism: Alphaproteobacteria bacterium; assembly: GCA_030743445.1. Taxonomy (GTDB): domain Bacteria; phylum Pseudomonadota; class Alphaproteobacteria; order UBA8366; family UBA8366; genus JASLSL01. The sequence continues at coordinate 5,825 of JASLSL010000105.1, read as the reverse complement.
AAGCGTGTAACGCAGCCGCCTGAGCAGGCGCTCGGAGGTCACGCCCTTGTAAGTGTTGAGGAACATCTGGAAGGCGCCGTTGAAGACCAGCAGCACCAGCAATATCGCGCACAGCGCCAGCAGATAGGTCAGCTGCTCGATATTCTCGAACCCGAGAATTTCACGCGGGAACGGCGCCGCGCCCGGTTTGCCCCCGAGCGCGTCGTTGACGATGATCTTGGGCAGCTCCAGCGCCAAGTACATGAACGGGAACCCGGCCACCGTCACCAGTGTAATCACCGCCTGGTGCGTCTTGCTGTAGCACCAAATAAATCCAAAAAGCCCTTTTTCCACGGCAATCTTCCTCCCTAATCACCCGACCCGGCTTGACCTCGTGGCCGGATACGCGGCGGATTTTAGCCTAAAATGTGTCCGTTAAACCAGAATTGCGACATTCGCCCGATATTCACGCCATCTCGAGGGTGTGTCGTGCGTGCGATCCGGTTCGTCTCAAACCGAGCGCAGAAAGTCGAAATCGCAGCCCTGATCGGCCTGCAAGACGTGATCCTGATAGAGCTTGGCATAGCCGCGCGGCTCCGCCGCGATGGGCGTCGCCTCGGCCCGGCGGCGCTCCAATTCGCCCTCTGCCACGTCGAGGTCGATGCGCCGGTTCTTGACGCTGAGCCGGATCGCGTCGCCGGAGCGCACCAGGCCCAGCGGCCCGCCATCGGCGGCTTCGGGCGTCACGTGCAGCACGATGGTGCCGAAGGCGGTGCCGCTCATCCGGGCATCGGAAATCCGTACCATATCCTTCACCCCGGCGCGCGCCAGCTTGCCCGGGATCGGCAGATAGCCGCATTCGGGCATGCCGTAGCCGCTCTTCGGGCCGGCGTTCTGCAGCACCAGGAAATCCTCCGGTGCGACGTCGAGGTCGGGGTCGTCGATGCGCTCGGCGAGGTCGGCCGGCGAGGAAAACACCACGGCGCGGCCCTCGGCCTCGAACAGCGCCTCGTCGGCGGCGGCGCGCTTCAGGATCGCGCCATCGGGCGCCAACGAGCCGAACAGGGCGACCAGTCCGCCAACCGGATCGATCGGGTCGGCGGTCGGGCGGATTATCTCCGAGTCGACATAGCCCGGATCGCGCGCCAGTCGCGCGCCGAGGGTCTCGCCGGCGACGGTCATCGTCTCCAGATGCAGCATGTCCCGCAATTCGCGCAGCACCGCGCCGAGCCCGCCGGCGGCGTAGAAATCCTCCATGTAGTGTTCGCCCGCCGGCTTCAGATTGACCAGCACCGGGGTCTCGTCGCTGATCTCGTTGAGCCGCTCGAGCGAGACCTCGACCCCGATCCGCCCGGCGATCGCGGCGAGATGGATGATCCCGTTGGTCGAGCCGCCGATCGCCAGCAACACACGCAGCGCGTTCTCGATCGATTTCTCGGTGACGATTTGGTCGGGGGTGACGCCTTGGGTCGCGAGCTCGACCGCGCGTCGGCCGGTCTCCTCGGCCGCGCGGAGGCGATCGGCATGGACCGCCGGGATCGCCGCCGTGCCGGGAAGTGCGATGCCCAGCGCCTCGGCGATGCAGGCCATGGTGCTCGCGGTGCCCATCACCGGGCAGGTGCCGGCGGTCGTCGCCAGGCGCGATTCGACGCCCTCGATCTCGTCGTCGCCCAGCTCGCCGGCGCGATAGCGCGCCCAGAAGCGCCGGCAGTCGGTACACGCGCCGAGCCGCTCGCCCTCGTGCTGGGCCGATATCATCGGCCCGCCCAAGAGCTGGATCGCCGGCCGCCCCGCCGAAGTCGCGCCCATGATCTGCGCCGGCACGGTCTTGTCGCAGCCGCCGACCAGCACCACCGCGTCCATCGGCTGGGCGCGGATCATCTCCTCGGTGTCGATCGACATCAGGTTGCGGAACATCATGCTGGTCGGGTGCAGCATCGGCTCCGCCAGCGAGACGGTCGGGAAGGTCATCGGCAGGCCGCCGGTGGCCAGCACGCCGCGCTTCACCGCCTCGATCAATTCCGGGAAGTTGCGATGGCAGTTGTTGTATCCGCTGCTGGAATCGGCGATCCCGACGATCGGTTTCGACAAGGTATCGAGGCTGTAGCCCATCGCCTTGGCGAACGAACGCCGGAGATAGAGCGAGAAGTCCCGATCGCCGTAATTGGTCAGTCCGCGCGCCAATCCTTGATCCTGCCGCTTCGCCATGGCTCAATTCCCTTCCCTTGGGTGTGGTTTGGCCATACCCTGAATCCCGTTGAAGTTTTGCACCATATCATCGCAAAATCGGGGGAATGCAACGAAAGTCGCGCCCCGGCGCGGCGCAGGATCAGGCGATGAGCGATCGTACGGAAACAGATATCGACAGGCTCAAGGTCCGGTTGGTCGAGGAACGGGACGAGTTGCAGCGTCTGGTCGCGGCCCATCACGAAGAGACCAAGCCGGTCAAAGTCGACCAGACCACGGTCGGGCGGCTCTCGCGCATGGACGAAATCCAGATGCAGGCGATGTCGAAGGAGACCGAGCGCCGCCGCAAGGACGAGCTGTCCCGCGTCGAGGCCGCGCTGAAGCGCATCGAGGACGGCGAATACGGTTACTGCGTCGCCTGTGGTGCCGAGGTCCGGCCGAAGCGCCTCGAACTTGACCCCGCGACACCCAATTGCATCGACTGCGCCACCGCCGGCGAGGGCAAATAGGGACGGCCGGCGGGCGACAACGACGAGGCAAACCGACAAAAACCAGGGAGGGAAGCCATGCCGCACGCGGTGACCGACGATGGCGTGAAGCTCTATTACGAAGAGGCGGGCGACGGTCCGCCGATTATTTTCGTCCACGAATTCGCCGACGACATCGTCGGCTGGGAGCCGCAGATCCGCTGCTTCAGCCGAAACTACCGATGCATCGCCTTCAACGCGCGCGGTTTCCCGCCGTCGGACGTGCCGGAAGACGTCTCCAGCTACAGCCAGCTGCGCGCCGCCGAGGACGTACGCGACGTGCTCAAGCACCTGAAGATCGACAAGGCCCACATCGTGGGGATCAGCCAGGGCGGCTTCGCGACCCTGCATTTCGGGCTCAACTTCCCGGAGATGGCCCTCTCGCTGATGGTCGGCGGCTGCGGTTACGGCGCCGGCGGCGATCGCGACGAATGGCGCGAACAGACCGACGAGATCGCCGACAAGTTCGAGGCGGACGGCATGGAGGCGGTCGGCGCCTTCTACACGTTGGGGCCGACCCGGGTGCAATTCCAGAACAAGGACCGGCGCGGTTTCGACGATTTCGTCGCGCGTTTCAACAAGCAATCGCCGCTCGGCCGCGCCAATACCATGCGGGGCGTCCAGCGCGAGCGGCCGTCGGTCTATGACCTCGCCGAAGGGATGGCGAATATCAAAGTGCCGACCCTGATCATGACTGGCGACGAGGATGAGCCCTGCCTCGACCCCAACGTCATGATGAAGCGCACCATGCCCTATGCCTGGCTCGCCGTGCTGCCGGCCTCGGGCCATGCGATCAATCTGGAGGAACCGGACCTCTTCAACCTGCTGCTGCAAAGGTTCCTAACCGCGGTCGAGACCGGCGGCTTCAAGCCGCGCGATCCGCGCTCGGTGAGCCAATCGATGACCGGGCTGAAGTAGGGCGCGCGCGGAAGGTCGTATGACCAAGATCACCACCGTTCGCTCCTGCACCGTCCGGGTCCCGCTCGATAATCCGACCTCGTTCTCGTCGCGCCAGGTGTTGGCGCGCGAATTCGCCCTGGTCGAGGTCGAGGCCGACGACGGGGTGAAGGGCATCGGCTTCACCTATGGCGGCAGTACCGCCGGCAGCATCGTCACCGAGGCAGTGCGCGAGCTGTTGGCCCCGGTGCTGATCGGGGAGGATCCGTTCCGCGTCGAGGGGCTGTGGAACGAGATGTACCGCGAGGCGTTGCTGCAGGGCCGGGCCGGCGCGGTGATGCGGGCGATCAGCGCGCTCGACATCGCGCTCTGGGACCGCAACGCGCGCGCCGCGGGTCTGCCGCTTTACAAGCTGTTGGGCGGCTTTGCGGTCGAATCGGTACGCGGCTACGCCAGCGGCGGCTACTACCTCGACGGCAAGACGCCCGAGATGCTGGGCCGCGAGCTCAAGGGCTATGTCGATCTCGGCTTCGACGCGGTCAAGATGAAGGTCGGGCGGCTCGACCGTGCCGGCGAGGAGGAGCGCATCGCGGCCGCCCGCGCGGCGATCGGCGACGACGTGATCCTGATGCTCGACTGCAACAACGGATGGCGCGATGTCGAGACGGCGCTGCGCTACATGACGGCCTTCGAGCCCTACGACCCCTATTGGATCGAGGAACCCTTCCTGCCCGACGACATCGCGAGCCACGCCAAGCTCGCCGAGCGCACGCCGGTGCCGGTCGCGACCGGCGAGATCGAGGCCGGACGCTGGCGCTTCAAGGAGTTGTTGGAGGCGGCGGCGGCGGCGATCCTGCAGCCCGACGCGATCGCCTGCGGTGGGATCACCGAATGGCGCCGCATCGCGGCGCTGGCGGCGGCGCATGGCGTCTCGGTCTGCCCGCACGCCTATCACGAGCTGCACCTGCATCTCGCCGCCAGCACGCCGAACGCGAGCTTCGTCGAGGTCTTCACCGACGACCAGATCGTCAACTTCCGCAACCTGATCACGCCCCAGGCCGAGCTCGACGGCGGCCGGGTGCTGCTGCCGGCGGCACCCGGCCTCGGCTTCGATTACGTCACCGACGCGGTCGACGAGTTCGCGATCCAGCCTTGGGCGTGACTTGCGTTCCCCTACCACATAGGCGTCATTCCGGACGACGCATCGCGTCGATCCGGAATCCATGCCTGAGCATCTGAACACGCGAAATCCATTCGTTTGTCAGGCTCAGGCGTGGATTCCCGCTTTCGCGGGAATGACACGAAAATTGTGGTCTACAGGATCGACTTCGAGGCGCGATTAGGCTTCGAGCGCTTGCGCCAGGTCGGCGGTGACGTCGTCCGGGTCCTCGAGCCCGACCGAAAGCCGCAGCAATCCATCGGTGATGCCGAGGTGATCCCGCTCGTCCTGCTCGAGGCGCTGGTGGGTCGTCGTCGCCGGATGGGTGATCAGGCTCTTCGAATCGCCGAGATTGTTGGAGATATCGATCAGCCCGAGCGCGTTGAGCAAGCGGAAGGCGCGCTCCTTGGCCCCTTCGATCTCGAAGGCGACGATGGAGCCGCCGTCGCGCATCTGACGCATCGCCAACTCGTGCTGCGGGTGGCTTTCGAGCCCGGGATAGAGGACCCGGGTGACACCCGGCTGTGCCGACAGGAACTCGGCGACCGCGAGCGCGTTCTTCGAGTGCCGTTCGACCCGGAGGTCGAGCGTCTCCAGCCCCTTCAACAGCAGCCAGGCGTTGAACGGGCTCAACGCCGGGCCGACGTGGCGCATGATGTTGTTGAGCATTTCGTCGACGACCTCGGACGAACCGAGGATGGCACCGCCCAAGCTGCGGCCCTGGCCGTCGATATGCTTGGTCGCGGAATAGATCACCACGTCGGCGCCGAACTCGAGCGGCTTTTGCACCACCGGCGAGGCAAGCGCGTTGTCGACCACCAGCCGGCCGCCGGCGGCATGGGTCAGCTCGGCGATCGCGGCCAAGTCGCTGATCTCGAGCGTCGGGTTGGCCGGGGTCTCGAGGAAGGTGCAGGCGACGCCGCCCGAGAGCGCCTTCTCCCACTGGTCCAGGTCCGGGCCGTCGACGAACACGGTCTCGACGCCGAACCGCGGCAGCAACTCGCTGATGATGTAGTGGCACGAGCCGAACAGCGCGCGCGACGAGACCACCTTGTCGCTGGCCTCGAGTTGGCAGA
>JASLSL010000104.1 GCA_030743445.1 Alphaproteobacteria bacterium | reverse complement strand
TAACCCTCTCCCCTGGCGGGAGAGGGTGGCGAGCGAAGCAAGCGGGTGAGGGGGTGAAATTGGCGAGGCAATCATGACCGACATCGTCAAGGGCATGCGGGTGTGCGAAATATCGGCCTTCATCGCCGCCCCCTATGCCGGACTGTCGCTGGCGCAAATGGGCGCCGACGTGATTCGTATCGACCCGATCGGCGGCGGGCTCGACTACCACCGCTGGCCGCTGACCCGGGACGGCAAGAGCCTCTATTGGGCCGGCCTCAACAAGGGCAAGCGGTCGGTCACCATCGACGTGCGCCAGGACGAAGGCCGCGAGCTGGCGCAATCCCTGATGACGCTCGAGGGCGAGGACGGCGGCTTCGTGCTGACCAACCTGCCGGCGCGCGGCTGGCTCGACTTCGAGGGCCTGAGGGTGCTGCGCGAGGACCTGATCATGGTCAACATCCTCGGCAGCCGCGACGGCTCGGTCGCGATCGACTACACGGTCAACGCGCGGGCCGGCTTCCCGCTGGTCACCGGACCGGTCGACGGCGAGCGTCCGGTCAACCACGTATTGCCGGCCTGGGACGTGATCACCGCGATGTCTGCGGTCTCGGGGTTGTTGGCGGCGGACCGCCACCGCCGCGCCACCGGCGAGGGCCAGTATGTCAAGCTGGCGCTCGCCGATGTCGCCTTCGCGACGCTGAGCCATCTCGGCTTCGTCGCCGAGGCCCAGATTACCGGCGACGCACGCCCGGCGACCGGCAACCACGTCTACGGCACCTACGGCCACGACTTCGCGACCAAGGACGAACGCCGGGTAATGATCACCGCCTTCACCCCGCGCCATTGGAGCGCCGTCGTCGAGGCGACCGGCATCGCCGACAAGGTCACCGCCTTGGCGGAGACCCACGACCTCGACCTCGACCGCGAGGAGGCGCGCTACCAATTGCGCGACGAGATCACCGATCTGCTGGCGCCGTGGTTCGCGGCCCATTCGCTGGACGAGATCGCCACCGCACTCGACGCCGTTGGCGCCTGCTGGGGACCCTATCGGAGCTTCGCCCAAGCGGTCGACGAAGACCCCGATATCTCGACCGACAACCCGATGTTCCGGGAGATCGACCAGCCCGGCATCGGCAAGTTCCTCGCCGCCGGCCCGGCGCTCGACTTCGCCGCGGCGCCCCGCGACGAGGTCCGGGCGGCGCCGCTATTGGGCCAGCACACCGACGAAGTGCTGGCGGAACTGCTCGGCCTCGGCGACCGTAAGATCGGCGAACTCCACGACACCGGCATCGTCGCCGGGCCGGCCGGATAGGCCCCTCACCCTCCCACCGCTTCGCGGCGGGTCCCTCCCTCTCCCATTGTCATGGGAGAGGGGAATTACTTCGCACGCGCAGTGATAACCCTCTCCCGCTTGCGGGAGAGGGAGGGGCCCGCGAAGCGGGTGGGAGAGGGTCGCTTTTCGCAATCCTCGTCTTCGTTCCCCCCTTCCCCTATGCTCTTTTCCAATATGCAAATCCGGAAGATCATCGCCGCCACCTTGATGGCGGGGCTGCTGGCGACCGCCGCCCTCGCCGAGCGGCCACCCGAGGAGACCGCGCGCTCGTTCGGCGCGATTCTCGGCTACGGCATGTACTGCAAGGCGGACAACAAGTTGCTCCGCCGCTTCGCCAAGGACGCCCAGATCGCCGCGTTGGCGCCGGCGCTCGATATCGAGAAAAGAGAGATCAAGGACAAGGCGCGCGCCAAAGAGCTCGGCGAGCACTTCAAGGCCGGGTGGGAAGCGACCCAGCACACCCCCCCGCCGTTCGGCTGCGGCGAGATCATGAAGCTCCTGCAGTCGGACCCGCGGCCGAAGTAACCGCCAACGGAAATTGGCCTAAACACATTGGCTCTGGCCGAATGGCGCCGATTGGCCCTGTCGGCGCCGCCCCGCCCGGCCATAGGATGCCCTATGTCCAGTGACGAACTGCCGATCGGCGACACGGTCGACTTCAACCCGGCGCGGCCGTTGGAGCGGGCGGCGCTCGACGGCGCCTATGCGCGGCTCGAGCCGATCGACCCGGCGGCGCACGCCGGCGACCTCTACGCGGCCTCGCACGGGGAAGACGGCCAACCGGCGATCTGGACCTATTTGGCGTATGGGCCGTTCGAGAGCCTGGACGAGTTCCACGACTGGCTAACGGAATGCCAAGCTAGCCACGACCCGCTGTTCCTGGCCGTCCTCGACCGGGTGACCGGCCGCCCAGGCGGCACCGGCCGCGCCGGCGGCATGGCGAGCTATCTCCGCATGGAACCCGAGGCCGGCGCGATCGAGATCGGCAACATCTGGTTCGCCCCGGTGCTGCAGCGGACCCGCCAGGCGACCGAGGCGATCTTCCTGATGATGCGCCACGCGTTCGACGGGCTCGGCTACCGGCGGCTCGAGTGGAAGTGCAACCATCTGAACGCGGCCTCGCGCCGCGCCGCCGACCGCTTCGGCTTCACCTTCGAGGGCATTTTCCGCCAACACATGATCGTCAAGGGTCGCAATCGCGACACCGCCTGGTACGCCATGATGGACCACGAATGGCCACGGGTCCGGGCAGGGTTCGAGGCTTGGCTCGCGCCCGGCAACTTCGATGAAGACGGGCAGGAACGCACGAAGCTGGCGGTGCAAAGTGGCGGTTGAGCGAAAGGCCCTCTCACCTTGCCCACCATGTCATTCCGGGGCGCGCGCAAAGCGCGAACCCGGAATCCATGCCTGGGAGACCCGGACAGCGCCACCGCTCAGGCATGGATTCCCGCTTTCGCGGGAATGACGGATTGGATGCAATTAAGAGTGCCTGGCACCTTTTTCGTTACCCTCACCAGTCCGGCGGTGACCATTCGACGTCCTCGTCGAGGGGATAGATCGGGCGCTTGAAGCCGGTCCACTCGAAGTTCGCCAAGTTCGGCGAGGTCAGGCCCGGGGCGTCGCATTCGATCACCTGATCGGGCCGGAAATGGACCGAGAACCCGGCGCGGAAGTGGCCGCGCGACTTGACCACCACGGTGCGGGCCGAGGCGACGTCGATGCCGAATGCTTCGAAGTATCCCGGGTCGATGCATTGCTGGCGCTTCGAGATCACCACCACCTCGACGGTGCCGACCCGGAGTGCGGCGGTCGGGCCGAGGTCGATCGACATGCCGGCGCGCGAGCCCGGATCGCGGCCGAGAATTTGCCCGTCCGAGAGCTTCAGCACCGTCGCCTCGGCGGTGAACTCGTTGGAGTACTGGTCGTCCTCGTCCCGGTTGAACCGGGCCTCGAAGGTCGCCCCCTCGCCTAGTCCGTGGGCTTCCGCCGCCAGCGCCGCGTCGTTGAAAACGCCGAGAATAGCGCCCTTCGCCCCGGCCTCGACCAGCCCTTGCAACAGCCAGGTCGTGTTGCCGCGCCCGCCACCGCCCGGATTGTCGGCGACGTCGGCGATGATAATCGGCTCCTGGTCCGGGTTCTCGCCGCGCGCGACCGCCATCAGGATGCATTCGACCAGCGGCGTCAGGTGAGCCTTGAAGCGCTCGTGCTGGCGCCAGGTGCGCGCGGCGAGATCGCGGCACACCGCCCTCGCCCGCGCCATGTCGTCGCGGGTCGTCACCACGAAGGCCATGCCGTTTTCCGGCGTGTCGCCATAGGTGAAGCCGCCGAGTATCGAGACGTTCATCACCACCTTGTCGATCCTTGTCTGGCCCTCGTCGATGATCTCGCCATAGGGGCCGGTCGCGGTCAGTTGCGTCACCTGGGGCGCCACCAGCGGCAGGCGGATGAAGGCGACCGTTGGCTTGACGCCGGACAACAACTCGCGCATCACGCCCGCCGCCTCGACGCCGCGCTCGTACTGGTCGACATGGGGATTAGTGCGGTAGGAGACCAGCACGTCGGCGAGCTCGACCATCTCGTCCGAGACATTGGCGTGGAGATCGAGGGTCGAGACGATCGGCACGCCCGGCCCGACGATGTCGCGCGCCATCCGATAGAGGTCGCCGTCGGGGTCGCTGATCTCGGTCGAGACCGCCGCTCCGTGCTCGGCGAAATAGATCCCGTCCAAGGGCGTCGCCGCCTCCAGCCCCAGGCGCATCTCCTCCTTGAGCTCGAGGTAGAAGCCGTGGTCGATCGGACCCGCCGCGCCGGCGTCGGCGATGACGAGCGGCGCCGGTTGCCAATCGCCGGCCGCATCCATGGCGCGGATGAACCCGGTGCCGGTGCCGACCTGGCGCGGATGCTCGCTGCGCGCGTCCTCCAGGATCGCCTCGCCGGCAAACAGCACCTTCTCCACGAAATCGGCGCGGGCGACCGGCCGGGCGAAGCGGTTGCTCTCCAGATGCAGACCGAGGATCGCGATCTTCGGTCCGGCGGCTGGCGGTTCGGCTGGCATGACCTCACACCCCCGCCTGCGCCCGCAATTCCTCGACCGCTTCCGGATTGACCAGGGACGAAAGGTCGCCCTCCTCCTCGCCCAATATCACCGAGCGCACCACCCGGCGCATGATTTTCATGTTGCGGGTCTTCGGCAGGTCGGAGACGAACAGGATGTCCTTCGGCCGGTAGGACTTGCCGAGGGCGCCGGTCACCACAAGCGACAGTTCGCCGCGCAACGCCTCGTCGGCCTCGACCCCCGGCATCGGCACGCACACGCAGCATAAGGCCGAGCCCTTCACCGGATCGGGCACGCCGATCACCGCCGCCTCCGAGATCCGTCCCGACGACATCAGGGCGCCCTCGATCTCGGCCGGGCCGGTGCGCTTGCCGGCGACGTTGATGGTGTCGTCCGAGCGCCCGAACACGTACCAGAAGCCGTCCTCGTCGATCATCGCCCAATCGCCCTGGCGCCACATGTTGCCGTACATCTCCCAATAGCTCTCCATGTAGCGTTCGTCGTCGCGCCACAGACCGCGGGTGTTGCCGATCGAGGGCGTGGTCATCACCAGCTCGCCGAGCTCGCCGACGGCGGAAGGGTTGCCGTCGCCGTCGACGACGCGGGCGCCGGCCCCCGGCATCGAGCCGGCGAACGAGCCCGGCTTCATCGGCGCCAACAGGGTGCCCGAGACGATACCGCCATAGCATTCGGTCCCGCCGCAGTAGTTGAGGATCGGCACCGTGCCGCCGCCGACCCGCTCGAGGAGCCAGAGCCAGGCTTCGTCGGTCCAGGGCTCGCCGGTCGAGGCCAGGATGCGCAGGCTTGAGAAATCGAAACCGTCGACCTCGTCGCCATAGCGCATCATGCCGCGCACCGTGGTCGGCGCGATGCCGCACCAAGTGACCTGGTTGTCCTGCATCAACCGCCAGTGGCGGGTCGAGTCGGGATAGTCCGGTGTGCCCTCGACAATCAACAGACTGGCACCGAAGTAGGATGTGGAGATCGCGGTCAGCGGGCCGACCAGCCAGCCCATGTCGCTGATCCACAGCATCCGGTCGTCGGCCCTGATGTCGAAGCAAAGCCCGACATCGAGCGCGGTCTTGGCGACGCTGCCGACATGGGTCGCGACCGTGCCCTTGGGCTTGCCCGTGGTGCCCGAGGTATAGACCAGGAACCCCTGATCCTCGGCCGCCATCTCCTCGGTCGGCGCATGGTCGGGCTGGCCCGCGGTCGCATCGTGCCACCAGTGGTCGCGGCCCTCGGTCATCGGGCAGTCGATCGCCTCCCCGAGGCGGCGGATGACGAACACGTCCCTGACGTCCGGGCAATCGGCGAGCGCCGCGTCGAGCGTCGCCTTCATCGCCACTGGCGCGGCGCGGCGCAAGGTGCCGTCGGCGGTCACCACCGCCTTGGCGTCGCCGTCGTTGAGCCGGACCTCGATCGGGCTCGGCCCGAAGCCCGAGAACAGCGGCAGCACGATGCCGCCGATCTTCAATACCGCGAAGAAGGCGGCGTAGCTTTCGGGCGCCATCGGCAGATAGAGCCCGATGACGTCGCCACGGCCGTAGCCGCGTTCGCGTAGCGCCCCGGCGAAGCGGCAGACCTCGGCGTCGAACTCGGCGTAGGTCAGCTCGCGCTTGGCGCCGTCCTCGCCCTCCCAGACGACATAGATCTTGTCCCAGATTTCGGTGCCGCGGTGCTTGTCGAGGCAATTGAGCACCACGTTGGTGGTGCCGCCGATGCACCAGTCCGGCCAAGGCGCGCCCCGCGAGAGGTCGAGCACCTCGTCATAGGGCTTGTAGAATTTGACGTCGAGGAACCGCAGCGCCGCGTCCCAGAACCATGCCGGGTCCGAGTCGGCCTTGGCGTTGAGGGTGTCGAGGTCGGCGAGCCCGCACTCATCCAGGAAGGCGCGCATGCGGCTGGCCGCGACGATCTCCTCGGTCGGCCGCCATTTGATTCCGCTGTCGTCCGCCGGCGCCATGCCCTGCTCCCCCGCGAAATTATGAAACGCGGCAAAAGTATGAAACGGGGAAAATCCGAGCGCAAACGGAAATCGGGTCCCGCCATCGTGATGGCGAGCCGCTTGATCGAACCGGGCGAGCGGCTATGTTTGATTCGTCTTTGACCGAAAGGTGCAAGGTGGACACTTCAGGCCGAGTCCCGGCGATCTTGGCGTTATGCGTAACGTTGGTCCTTGCGACGCCCGCCGTCGCGGCCGGGCCGCACGACCAGTTCCGCCAGGGTGTGAGGGTCGGCGAGACGATCCCCCACCAACTGAACGTCGCCGACCAGACGGGCAAGGAACGCAGCTTCCGGTCGCTCTCCGGCAAGCGCGGGCTGATCCTGCTGTTCAACCGTTCGCTCGACTGGTGACCCTATTGCAAGTCCCAGGCGGTCGCCTGGAACCATGAACTCGGGAAATTCACCGCCCTCGGCTACAACGTCGCGACGGTCACCTACGACAGCGTCGCGGAGCTGGCGCGTCTCGCCAAGCGCCGCCGGATCGGCCTCACCCTGCTGTCGGACCCGAAGTCGGAGATCATCCGCGCCTTCGACGTGCTCGACCGGCGCTACCCGCCGGGCAGTCCCGGCCACAGCATCGCCGTCCCGATCGTCTTCGTGATCGACGCCAAGGGCAAAATAACCCACCGCTTCTCCAAGGTGCCCTACACCACCCGGCCGGAGATCGGCCTAGTGCTGAAGGCCCTCCGCTGACCGCAGGCGTGGTCAGTTGACCGGCGCGGTCAGTCGACCGGGGGATGGCGATGGCGCCAGTCGGTCGCCTGCTCCAAGGCGTGGCCGACGCGGTAGAGCATGGCCTCGTCGAAGGCGCGGCCGGCGAGTTGGATCGAGAGCGGCAAGCCGTCTTGCGCGAACCCGGCCGGCACCACCAGCGCCGGTCCGCCGACCACGTTGAACGGGGTCCGCGCCTGGCGGGCATAAGTCCGTTCGATCGCCGCCTCGTCGTCGATCGCGCAGGCGGTCTGCATGCTCGAGGCGGTCAGCAGCACATGGTAGTCCCGCATCAGCTCGGCGTAGGCGTTCTTCATCCGCTCGCGGTGGCGCAACGCCTGGATGTAATCCGCCGCGCGCATGAAGGCGCCCGGCAGCAAGCGCTCGCGGGTGAAGTGGGCGTAATCCCCCGGCCGTTGCTTGAGCCATTGCTCGTGCACCGCATATGCCTCGGAGGTCAGGATCACCCGGTTGACCCCGGCGTAGTCCGACAGCGGCTCGAGCTCGACCTCCTCGACCACCGCACCCAAGGCGGCGAAGCGCTCGGCCGCATCGTCTATGGCGGCGGCCATGTCGGGCTCGGCCTCCATGTCGGTCGTATAGAAGTGGCGCAGGTGCCCGATCCGAAGCCCCTCGACCCCCTGGCCGATCCCTTCCGTGAAGTCCGGCACATGGGCGCGGGCGCTTGCCGGGTCCCGCCCGTCGTGCCCACAGATGGCGCCGAGCAGGATCGCGTTGTCCTCGACCGTCCTTGTCATCGGACCGACATTGTCGAGGCTGAAGGACAGCGGAACCACGCCGGCGCGGCTGACCCTGCCATAGGTCGGCTTCATCCCGACGATGCCGCACATCGAGGCCGGGTGACGCACCGAGCCGCCGGTGTCGGAGCCGAGTGCCGCCGGCAGCATGCCGGATGCGACGGCCGCCCCCGACCCGCTCGACGAGCCGCCGGGATGACGCCCTCGGTTCCACGGGTTGCGCGCCGGCGGCCACGGCAGATCGAAGCTCGGGCCGCCGAGGGCGAACTCATGGGTCGACGTCTTGCCGAGGAACACCGCGCCGGCATCCTTCAGCTTCGCCGTCACCGTCGCGTCGCGCCCGGCGACGTTGTCCTCGAGGATCTTCGAGTGCGCGGTGGTCCTGAGCCCGGCATAGTCGATGATGTCCTTGAGGCCGTAGGGAATGCCATGCATCGGCCCGCGCCACTCGCCGGCCGCGATCTCGGTCTCGGCCGCCTTGGCGTCGGCGAGCGCCTGGTCCTTCGCGACCTCGAGGAAGGCGTCGAGGCCGCCGTCGATCGCTTCGATCCGCTCCAAGAGGGCGTTGGCGTAGTCGACCGGTGAGATGTCGCCCCGGCGGATCAGCGCGCCCGCCTCGGCTAGGGACATGTAATGGAAATCGGTCATCAGGCGTCCTCGCCGGCACGGAAGACATGCGCCGGCTCGTCCGCGAGCACCACTTCCTTCGGCAAGCTCTCGACCATCCGCTCCATCGAAGCGACGGCCCTCGCCAACTCCTCGAGATGCGCCGGCTCGAGCTTGTCGAGGCCGATTTCGGCGGCGCGTTTCTTGAGGTCGCTCGCAGAAGGCTTCTTGGCCATGTTGGATTCTCCTGACTTTGACTGTCCGTCGACGCATTAATTTAACGCCATGCGTCTATCGTGTGGTATGCCGGTTACCGGCATGTGGAGGATATAGAACCATGTTTACGACCGCACGAACGATGCGATTCGTGGGCCCGCTGGCGATTGCCTCGGCGGTGCTGATGTTTCCCGAACTGGCGGCAGCCGCCACGGCGGGCGAAGGCGCGTTCGATTTCACCAACCACTGGGCCGGATACACCAGTATCGCCGTATTCGCCCTCGCCTACGCGCTGGTGATCAGCGAGGAAACCATACATTTGAGGAAATCGAAGCCGGTGATGGTTGCGGCCGGCATCATTTGGATCGTGGTTGCGCTCGCCTTCATACAACAAGGCGAAACGCATGCCGCAGAAGCGGCGATCCGGCACAATCTTTTGGAATTCGCCGAACTGTTCCTCTTTCTCCTTGCTGCCATGACTTACATCAACAGCATGGATGAACGGGGCGTATTCGCGGCGCTCCGGGCTTGGCTCGTATCGCAGGGATTCACCCTGCGGACGATATTCTGGGTTACCGGCGGGCTGGCCTTCGTCATCTCCCCCATAGCCGACAATCTGACGACAGCCCTGCTGATGGCCACCGTGGTCATGGCGGTCGGCGGCTCGAACACCGTGTTTATCGTCGTCGCCTGCATCAACATCGTCGTCGCCGCCAACGCCGGCGGCGCTTTCAGCCCGTTCGGCGACATCACGACGCTCATGGTCTGGCAAAAAGGGATCGTTCAGTTCCAAGATTTCTTCGTATTGTTCGTGCCGTCGCTGGTCAACTGGCTAATTCCGGCGGCGATCATGTCGCTTTCCGTTCCCAAGACCCACCCGGATCCCGTGCAGGAGGAGATCGTGATCCTCGACGGCGCCTGGATCATCGTCGGACTGTTCGTCGCGACCATCGCCATGGCTGTTTCGTTTCACCAATTCCTGCACCTGCCGCCGGTTGTCGGCATGATGACCGGTCTCGGCGTGCTCAAGCTCTACGGTTATTTCCTGACGTCGCGCGACCGCTTTTTCCCCTCGCCGACGGATGCCGACATCGGAGAAAGCGGCATGATGGAGGACACCGCGCCGGATTACAGGCCGGCGTCCGGCCGCCCCCCGGCCTTCAATGTCTTCAAGGCCCTGCAACGCGCCGAATGGGATACCTTGATGTTCTTCTACGGCATAATTCTGTGCATTGGCGGCCTCGGGACATTGGGATACCTGACGCTCGGATCGAACTTGATGTATGGCGACCTGGGGCCGACAGCCGCAAACGTCATCGTCGGTATACTGTCGGCGGTATTCGACAACATCCCTATTATGTTCGCTGTGTTGTCGGTGCTGCCGGACATGGACCAGGGGCAATGGTTGCTGGTGACACTGACCGCTGGCGTCGGCGGGTCGATGCTGTCTATCGGTTCCGCTGCCGGCATTGCCGTAATGGGGCAGGCGCGGGGCGTTTACACGTTTCTCGCGCATCTCAAATGGTCTTGGGCGATTGCGCTGGGCTACGCGGCAAGCATCTGGGCCCACCTTCTAGTGAACGCGGGCAGCTTCGGTTAGCTTCGGTATATTCGAATGTGCGGCCGCTCACGCCGCGGTCGGCCGCGACGCGTCGTGGGTTTCCGGGAGCACGTCCTCGAAGGTCTTGATGAGATCGTCTTCCTCGGCTTCCTCCTCGGTCACCGGGGCGATCGAGGCGTCCATGTATTGGCCGGCGTTGGGGTCGGCCTCGATGCGCTTCCTGATCCGGTCGTAGGTCACGTAGAGCCTCAGCAAACGGATGACATAGGAGTCGAAAATCTCCCACAGCCGACGCGGATAGAAGATCAAGGGGCTTTCGATCGGCATGCCCGAGCGGCGCTGGGTGCGGACCTTGCGCCGCCAGCCTCCGGCCTGCATCGGATGCACGCCCTCGATCGCGAGCGAGGCGTAGAAACCGCCGAGGCCGTACATCAGCTTCTTCAGCGGGACGCCATGCACCGCGCCGCGCTTGAGGACGGTCTCCACGTGCTCGGGCGTATAGTACTGGTCCCACGCCTCGCGATAGACGGCCTCCAGCTCTTCGGCCGACATGGTCGGGTGCCGGGCCGTGACGTGCTCGAGGTCGTATTTATTCATGTCCGGGTCCATCCAGGTGCCCGCGGCGTGCATCCTTTGATGGTCGGCCGAGCCCGGCAACGGCGTCAGGATCAGGAATTCGACCAGATCGACCGGCAACTCGCGCTTCAGGAGCTCGATGTCGCGCCGGATCGACTCCGGCGTGTCGCTCGGAAAGCCAAGGATGTAGCCGACATAGATGATAATGCCGTGCTCCTTCCAGAGCTGCAGCATCTTGCGGTACTCCCAGATCTTGTTCTGCCGCTTTTTGACCTCCAGCAGGTTGTCCGGATTGAGGTTCTCGAGCCCGATATAGACGCGGTTGCAGCCGGCGCGCGCCGATTTCTCGATGAAGCGCGGCGTGCGGTGGGCCATGGTGTCGATCTGCATGATGAACTTGAAGCGCAGGCCCTCCTCCTCGCGCAGATAGATCAGCCGATCGAGGA
>JASLSL010000103.1 GCA_030743445.1 Alphaproteobacteria bacterium | reverse complement strand
CGCGCGACACGTTGGCGCTTTGCGCCGGCACCCCGGTCTCCCGGTGGCAGACCTCGGCCAATTTCGCGACGCCGGCCGCGATCTGCTCTTCGGAGGGATTTGCGAAACAGAGCCTGAGATAGTTCTTGGCGGGTTCGGCGTCGGTCGCCCAGACCGGTCCCGGATTGAACGCGACCCCGGCGGCGAGCGCCGCGTCGTTCAGCTTCATGGTATCGACCTCGGGCGGCAGCTTGACCCAGATGAAGATGCCACCGGGTGGTGCTGTGAACTCGGCCGCGGTGCCGAAATGCTCCTCCAGCGCCGCGACGATGGCGTCGCGCTTGCGGCGCAGGCGGTCGTTCAGCCCCGCGACGTGCGCGTCGTAGTTGCCGGCGAGGAAGTCGGCGACGATCATCTGGGTCAGCGCCCCGGTCCCGCCGTCGTTCTTCACCGCGACGAGCCGGCTCAGCACCGCCGGCGGCGCCAGCACGTAGCCGAGGCGCAGCGCCGGCGAGAGGTATTTCGAGAACGACCCGACATGCAGCACGTGCTCCGAGCCTTCCATGCCGCGCATCGAGATCGGCCATTCCTCGTCCCACAGCAGGTCCGCGTAGCACTCGTCCTCGATCACCGGGACGCCCTGCGCGCGGCTGAGATCCAGGAGCTCACGCCGGCGCTCGAGCGGCAGGACGGTGCCGGTCGGGTTCTGCACGGTCGGGATGGTGTAGATGAATTTCGGCGTGACGCCCTTGTCGGCGAGCGCCTCCAGGACCTCCGCCAGGCGATCGATGCGCAGGCTGTCCCGGTCGAGCTCGACCCCGACGACGTCGACGCCGCAGAGCCGCAGCCGGTTGATCATCCCGGCGTAGGAGAATTGCTCGGCGATAACCGTATCGCCCTTGTCCAGCATCACCCGGTTGATGAGATCGAGGGCTTGGTTCGAGCCCGACGTGATCAGAATCTCGTCGGCCGAGGCCTCGACGCCGCGGTAACGCTTCAGCTTGTCGGCAAGAAACTGGCGCAGCTCGCCGTCGCCCTGCGGACCGTCGTCGAGATTATAGGTCGCGAGCGACCGGCCCCGGCGGCGCAACACCCGCTCCGCCGACGCGATCAGGCCCTCGACCGGGATGCCGTCCGGATCGTTGTGCCCGCCGATGAAATTGTATTCCGCGAACCCGGTCCACGGCGGCGCGCCGTCGGGCAGGTCGGCCGCGAACAGCGCCTCGAAATCGAACGGCTCGGTCATTTTGGCGCCTCTTTTCAAGGAATGGCGCGCCCGGCGGGATTCGAACCCACGACCCCCAGATTAGGAATCTGGTGCTCTATCCGACTGAGCTACGGGCGCCCTGAACCAGCCAGCTTATAGCACATCCCCATGAAAGACGGACCTTGCCCTTCGACAAGCTCAGGGTGAGGGATCAGTCGCCGAACAGGCTGTTGAGCGGCAGCGAGTAGAACAGCACGACTTCCTCGGTGCCCGGGTTGTCGCTGCCGATCGAGGCGTTCGAGAGGTGGTGCACCGCGATCCCGAGGCGCGAGCGGTCGTCGAAGCGCCAGGCCAACTCCATGCCCGAGCGGAACTCGATCACGTGGCCGAGATCCTGGCCGTCGCCGTCCTCGTAGGCGCCGACGGCGACGTTGGGCGTAATCACGATGCGCCGGCCGAGGAACAAATCGACCTTGAAGCCGAAATAGCCGTAAAGCGTGGCGTCGGTCGACGCGAATGCGCCGATGAACGGCCTGACCTTCCAGAACTCCCAGTCCGAGCGGTACTCGAAATGGACGACGCCGGCCTTCTCGCGGTCGGCGAGAACGCCGATGCCGCCGAGGCCGACCGTGATGAACGGCGGATCGCCGGCGGCGCGCGCGGGCGTGGCGATCAGACCCGTCGCGGCAACAAGACCGGCCACCAGGCCGGCGATCAAGAAACGTCGAATCAAGCTGGATTCTCCCCTTCCAACGGCGGGCGCATGATAATCAATCAACCGCCGGGCGCAAATACTTCCTTTCCAAGGGCCATTACAAGGCCCTCGCCGCAGAAGCGGCTAATCGAGCTTCTTGAAGCGTTCCATCGCGTCGATCAGTTTGGCGCGAATGCCGGGCTCCATCGCCGAATGCCCGGCGTCGGGCACGACGTGCAATTCCGCGCCGGGCCAGGCCGCCGCCAGCTCGTCGGCCGAGAGCATCGGGCAGACCACGTCGTAGCGCCCGTGCACGATCACCCCCGGCACGCCGTCGAGCCGCTCGGCATTCGCCAGCAACGCGCCGTCCTCGATGAAACACTTGTTGATGAAGTAGTGCGCCTCGATTCGCGCCAGGCTCAGCGCCACCTTCGGTTCGCTGAACGAGGACGCGATCTCCGGGTTTGGCTTGAGGGTCGAGCAGGCGCCCTCGTAGCGGCTCCAGACCTGGGCCGCGGCCTGGTGGACCTCGGCGTCCTCGTCGGTCAGCCGCCGGTAGTAGTTGGCGAGCAAGTCGCCACGCTCCGCCGCCGGCAGATATTCGGCGAAGTCGCGCCAAGCCTCGGGGAAAATCTGCCGCATCCCGGTCATGAACCACTCGATCTCCGCGGCGCGGCAAAGAAATACGCCGCGCAACACCAGGCCGCGGCAGCGTTCCGGATAGGCCTCGGCGTAAGCCAGCGCCAAGCTGGCGCCCCACGAGCCGCCGAAGGCGAACCAGCGCTCGATATCGAGGTGCCGGCGCAACGCTTCGACGTCGGCGACGAGATGGCCGGTCGTGTTGTCGGTGAGCTCGCCCGCCGGCGTCGAGCGGCCGGCGCCGCGCTGGTCGAAGATCACGACCCGGTAATGCCTCGGGTCGAAGAACCGGCGATGCGTCGCGGTCGCCCCCGCGCCCGGTCCGCCATGCAGGAACACCACGGGGACGCCCGTGGGACTGCCGCACTGCTCCCAATAGAGCGTGTGCAGGCCGTCGACCGCGAGCCGCCCGGTCTCGTAGGGCTCGATCTCGGGATACAGGGTCTTGCGCGTCATGGCGACACTCTAAGCACGGCGGCGGCGGCTCTGCAAAGCCCCCAATCGGGTTATACTCGGGCGATGCGGCGCTCGATATTCCTGCTCTTCGTTCTATTGTCGGCGACCGGCCTTCGAGCCGAGGCGTTGGCGCCGGGCGGCGTCGGCCTCGCGATCGAGATCGTCGACGGCGACACCCTGGTCCTGAAGGACGGCCGCTCGGTCCGCCTGGTCGGATTGCAGGCCCCGAAGCTGCCGCTCGGACGCAAGGGCTTCAAGACCTGGCCGCTGGCCGAGGCAGCCAAGCGGTATCTCGCCGGCCTCGCCCTCGGCAAACGGCTGACACTGTCCTATGGCGGACGGCGCACCGACCGCTACGACCGGTTGCTGGCTCACCTCCACGATCCGGGCGGGCTTTGGATCCAGGGCGCGATGCTCGAGGCCGGCATGGCGCGGGTCTACACCTTTCCCGACAACCGCGCGCTGGCACCCCGCATGCTGGCGCTCGAGCGGACCGCGCGGACCGCGAGGCGCGGCATCTGGGCCGATCGCTTCTACCGGGTGCGCGGTCTCGGCGAGGCGATGCGCGACGTCGGCAGCTTCCAGCTGATCGAGGGCCGGGTGCGAAAGGTCGCGGTCGTGCGGGGGCGGAGCTACCTCAACTTCGGCGCCGACTGGCGGCGCGACTTCACGATCTCGATCGACCGGCGCCATGGCCGGGCCTTCGCGTCGGCGGGGCTCGACCCGCGGCGCCTCGAGGGCCGGCTGGTGCGGGTCCGCGGCTGGCTCGAGTCGCGCAACGGACCGATGATCCAGGCGACCCATCCGGAGCAGATCGAGGTGTTGGAGTGAACCTGACCCGACGGCATTTCTGCGGCCTCGCGGGCGGCGCGCTGGCCAGCTTCTGCGGCGGCTGCGCCGTCAATCCCGCGACCGGCGAGCAGCAGCTGATGCTGGTCTCGGCCGAGGACGAGCGCCGCATCGGCGCCACCGAACATCCGAAACTCATCGCCAAATTCGGCGGCGCCTACGACGAGCCAGGCCTCGCCGGCTACATCGCGGCGATCGGCGGCCGGCTCGCCTCGACCACCGAGACGCCGGGGCTCGCCTTCACCTTCACCGTGCTCGACAGCCCGATCGTCAACGCCATGGCGCTGCCCGGCGGCTACGTCTACATCACCCGCGGTCTGTTGGCGCTGGCCCAGAACGAGGCCGAGATCGCCGGCGTGCTGGGCCACGAGATCGGCCACGTCGTCGCCCGCCATACCGCCCAGCGCCTGAGCCAGGCGCAAGCCACCCAATTCGGCATGATCGGCCTCGGCATATTGGGCCAGCTCTACGGGGTGCCGAGCCAGCTCGGTCGGCTCGCCGGGACGGCGGCGGGACTCTACCTCCAGGGCTTTTCGCGCGAGCAGGAGCTCGAAGCCGACACCCTCGGCATCCGCTACATGACCCGGACCGGCTACAGCGCCGACGGCATGGCGAGCTTTCTTGGACAGTTGCAGTCGAACACGCGGCTCCAGGCGGCGATCGAGGGACGGCCGGCCGGCGCCGTCGACGCCTTCGACTTCCGCTCGACCCATCCCCGGACGATCGACCGGCTGCACCGCGCCCTGGCGGCCGCCAACGTCGCCCGCAGCCCGGCGCGGACGCTCGGCCGCGATCCCTATCTCCGCGCGATCGACGGCATGGTCTTCGGCCACGACCCCGACGACGGCGTCATCCGCGGCCGCGAGTTCCTCCACCGGGCGCTCGCCTTCCGGTTTGCCGTGCCCGAGGGGTTCCGCTTGATCAACCGGCCGGACCTGGTCGCCGCCCGCGGCCCCGAGGGCCGTGCTGCGATCCGCTTCGATCTGGCGCCGCGGTCTTATCGCGGATCGATGACCGCCTACATCGCCCGGGCCTGGACCCGCGGCGCCGGGATCAACGAGCTCGAGGCGATCGAGGTCAACGGCATGGCCGCGGCGACCGGCTGGCTCAACGGCCGATCGCGGCAAGGTCCGGTCGAGGTGCGTCTGGTAGCGATCCGTCTCGACGCCCGCCATATCTACCGCTTCACATTCATCGCACCGCCTTGGCTGATGCGTCGCCTGACCGTGCCACTGCAGCGGGTCACCTACAGTTTCCACCGCCTGACCCGGGCCGAGGCGGAAGCGATCACGCCGCGGCGGCTGCAGATCATACGCGCCGGCGAGGGCGACACCTCGCACGCCATGGCGCGCCAGATGGCGGTCGACGGGTTCCAGGACGGTTGGTTCGAGGTGCTGAACGGGCTGCCGGGCGCGGGATCGCTGGCGCCGGGTCAACTGGTCAAGATGGTGGTCGTCTAAGGGATCGGCGACGCCTATTCACTTGCACCCCCTCCCCCTAACCCCCTCCCGCGTTGGGGAGGGGGGGAATTATCGGGACGGAAATCTTTATCCCCTCCCCCCTTGAGGGGGAGGGTTAGGGTGGGGGGTCGGTAAATAAGGTTAAAAGGTGCCAGGCACCTTTTTCTAGGCTTCCATCAACAGGTCCGTCGGCCGGTCGATCCGCCGGTTGATCGACTTCTTGATCTTGCCGAGCGCCCGATGCTCGAGCTGGCGCACCCGCTCCTTGCTGACGCCGAGGACCTTGCCGAGTTCCTCCAGCGTGGCGCCGTCCTCCTTCAGGCGGCGCTGGCGGATGATCGTCTGCTCGCGCGGCGAAAGCTCCTCCAGCGCGTCGCCGATCCAGCGGGTACGGACCTCGGCGTCGTGGATGCCGATCACCACGTCCTCGGAATTGGGCCGCGCGTCGGCGAGGAAATCCTGCCAGCTGTCCTCCGAGTCGTCGGCGACCGAGGCGTTCAACGACTGATCGTTGCCGCCGAGCCGCGCTTCCATCGACTCGACCTCGCGAAGGTTGACCTTCAGGGTTTCGGCGATGGTCTGGCGGCTGTCGTGGTTCAACTGATCGCCCGAGGCGCCCTCGATCTGGGCGCGGAGGCGCCGCAGGTTGAAGAACAACGCCTTCTGGGCCGCGGTCGTGCCGGTGCGGACGATCGACCAGTTGCGCAGGACGAAGTCCTGCATCGCCGAGCGGATCCACCAGCTCGCGTAGGTCGAGAACCGAACGCCGCGTTCGGGCTCGAAGCGCGCGGCGGCCTGCAACAGGCCGACATTGCCTTCCTGGACCAGGTCGCCCATCGGCAGGCCGTAATTGCGGAACCGGGCGGCGGTGCTGACGACGAGCCGGGTATGGGCCTTGATCAATTGGTGGAGGGCGGCTTCGTCGTCCTCTTCGCGCCACCGTTTCGCCAGTTCGTATTCGGTCTCGCGCGACAGCAACGGCTCGCGCATCGAAGCTCGAATGAACCTCAGATTGGCCCGCTGGGTATGCGGATCGTCGATGTACCCCATTGCCGGCTCCCCGTGGCCCGGCGCCCTCCAAACGTCGACGCCGGGATCGTATCCGGGAAAAGCTTACCAATTTACTCGGGTTTCTGGAAGAACTATTGTTCGGTGAAAATGGCTGTATTAGCGACGTTCACATAAAAGTCATAATGATTATAATTTTCAGCATATCAATAACCTAGTCTATATCATGGAATAATTCGAAGATGCCGGTCAGGCCTCGATACGGTCGACGACGCTGCCGTCGGGCGCGAGACAAGCGGCGACCAGCGGCCCGCCGAATCCGCAACCGCCGTCGACGGTAAGGGTGAGAGGCCGTTCGGTAAATCCGCCATGGTCGGGATCGTAGCCACGGATCAGCCGGCGGTATCCGGCAAACGGCCGATCGATGTTCTTGAAGCTATGGCCGGCCCACCAGAAGCTGTCGTTCTGCTCGGCGAGCGACACGCTCACGTCGACGCCGGTGTTGACGAACAGCAAGGTCTCGTCCTCGGTAAAGGCGGCGCGCTTCAGGGCGCTCATCAGCGACATATGCCCTGGCGCCTCGCGCATCGTGTCGCGCAGCCGGGTCGTCCACTGGGTCAACGCCAGGGGTCCTTCGCGGGCGCTCTCGAAGCCTTCCTCGGCGGCGCCCGAATAGGCCTTCAGCGTCGCCTCGAGCCCGCGTTCGACCATCCATTCCAGGACCTCGGCCGGATTGATCGCGAACTGCAGTTGCAGCACACGCTGCCACATTTCCTCCTGACAGCCGCGCAACAGGACGAAGTCGTTGACACCGGTAAAGATCGGCCGGGCGAGGAACACCCGGCGGAAGCGCAGCAGTTCGCGGATCGTCTCGGGAATCTTGGCGCCATGGCCGAGATAGTTGCCGAGATAGACCAACCGGTCGCCGGATTCGAGCCGCGGGATCAGCGACGCATGCAACGCCTGCAGGCGGTTCGACTCGCCATGAATCGAGCCGACCGTCCAAATCCGCCCGGCCCCGCAGATCTTCGCGAAAATCTCGGCGTCCAGCATTTTAGCCGCCGCATGCCGTGGGCGGCGGGGTCCGACACCGTGCGGCCCCGCCCATGAAGGGTGTACCTTAAGCGGCCTTCAACATGTTTTCGAGACGCTCGGTCGCCGCGTCCTCGTCGATGTCTTCGACCGCGGCGAGCTCGCGCGCCAGACGGTCGAGCGCGGCCTGGTAAATCTGTCGTTCGCTGTAGGACTGGTCGGGCTGATCCTCGTTGCGGTGAAGGTCGCGGACGACCTCGGCGATCGACACCGGATCGCCGGAATTGATCTTGGCCTCGTATTCCTGGGCGCGCCGGCTCCACATGGTGCGGCGCACGCGGCTGCGGCCCTTGAGCGTCTTCAACGCCCCCTTCATCTCCTCGCGCGAGGAGAGCTGCCGCAGTCCCGAATCCTTCGCTTTGCCCATCGGCACACGCAACGTCATGCGGTCCCGCTCGAAGCTGATCACGATCAGTTTCAGCTGGTCGCCGCCGATCTCTTGTTCCTCGAATCCGACCACCCGACCGACACCATGCGTCGGATAGACGACCCAGTTACCGGATTTAAATTCTGCTGCTTGAGCCATTACATGTTCTCTCTTAATGCCCTTGGATCGGACCCCGACGCCGCCAAGCGGGGAATCCCGTGCGCCCCGACCAACTCTTCCGTATGCAACATCGCCCACAAAAAAAGCCACCGGCCCCAAATGTTGCGGGACCCGGGCCCGCGATCGAACAGAAGCTCCACCCTTGGACATTGCCGCCAGACATTGCCGCCAGACAGAGGACAGGGCGTCGTCACATGCTTGTCTGCGCCGGGACGACACCCTGTGATCATCTTGCGCAATAATATATCACAAAATCCCGCCGAATTACAGGGTTTGGCCGGGATTCGCGATTGTTCCGCCAAAATTTAGGTTTATTGCGTTATATCAAAGGGTTGGACTAAGCTTCCCCGGGATTCGGGCTGAAGTATTTGTCGAATTTCCCGGTTTCTTCCCTGTATTGGTCCGAATCCGCCGGCGGGGTCCCCTTGCGGGTGATGTTCGGCCACGCCTCGGAATACTCGCGGTTCAACTCGAGCCACGGCTCGGCCGCGGAGTCGGTATCGGGGATGATCGCCTCGACCGGGCACTCGGGCTCGCAAACGCCGCAATCGATGCATTCGTCCGGGTGGATGACCAGCATATTTTCGCCGACATAGAAGCAATCGACGGGACAGACCTCGATGCAGTCCATCAATTTGCAGCGGATGCAGTTCTCGTTGACGACGTAAGTCATTCGGCTATCTCCTTACCTCAGGTGCCCCGGGCCCTAAGTGCCCTCTGCGGCAGTGCGTGCCAGCACCCGTTTGCGCGCCGCGCCACTTTCCCGATCAGTCACATACAAAAGTCCGGCGGCCCGACGCAATAGGTTGGCTTCGAATTCGTGCAATTCCCCGTCGGCGTAGACGACCTCCCATAGCATCTCGATCATGTTAATTCGCTCGTCATGATCGTACTTGCGGGCGACGGTGCGGGTGAAGGGATAAATATGGCCCGAGTCCTCGGTCGCCGCCTTGGCGGCCTCGAGAAGCAGCCCCGCGGCCCCGCTGTCGAGCTCGAAGCGGTCGCGCACCAGCTCGGCGATGCGGTGTTCTTCTTCTTCGTCCAACAGGCCGTCCATCCGCCCGGCCTCGACCATCAGCGCGGCGGCCGCGAGCTGCAGTTCGTCCTGGCCATGGGGAACGTTGCGCGACCCGTCGCCGGTGTCCGACAAAAATCCTTTGAGACGGGCCAACATGGGCCGGGCGTAGCACACGCCCCCGGCCCCATCAACCCCGGGCGAACGAGGGTCTTGCCGTGTCCCGCACCGCTTGCCCGACCGGCCGGCCGACTCCTATAAAGCGGACATGTTCCGCCCGCCGCAAGAGCCCCTCCGCCACGCGCCGGCAACGATGCGCAACCGCGAGCCGATCCTCGAGGTGCTGCGCCGCATCCTGCCGGAGCCGGGCCTGGTGCTCGAAGTCGGCAGCGGCACCGGCGAACACGCGGCCTATTTCGCGACCGCGATGCCGGGCCTGATCTGGCAGCCGAGCGATTCCGACCCGGCGTTGCGCGAGAGTATCGCGGCGCATGCGGAAGCCTGCGATGCCGCGAACCTGGCGGCGCCGCTCGACCTCGACACGACTTCCGATGAATGGCCGGTCGCGGCGGCCGACGCGGTGGTCTCGATCAACATGATCCACATCGCCCCCTGGACCTGCTCGGAGGGACTGGTGCGCGGCGCCGCTCGGATACTGCCGCCGCATGGACCGCTTTACCTCTACGGGCCCTTCATGCGCGATGGCCGGCACACCGCACCCAGCAACGCGACCTTCGACCGCTCGCTCCGCGCCGAGGACCCGCGCTGGGGCGTGCGCGACGTGGCGGAAGTCGCGGCGCTTGCCGCCGGTCATGGCCTGGCGCTCGACGAAATCACGCATATGCCATCGAACAACCTGTCGGTGGTGTTTCGCAAGGTCGAGAGTCCCGCTTAATCCGGAAACCGTCATCCCGGGCGAGCCCAAAAGGGCGAGACCCGGGACCCATTCCGTTATCCTCATGGACCAACCAGCCAGTTCGCTAGTTTGCCGGACTGGGTCCCGGATCGGCCTGCGGCCGTCCGGGATGACGGATTATTGTAGTGGGTGGTGTGGATACCAGCCCCTCACCGCCAGCCGAGCCAGTCCTTCAGCCGGTCGATCGCCCGGCGCTCGCGCTTGGTCGGCCGGCCGGCGCCGGGGTCGCGTTCGGCCGGCTTCGGCGCGGGCTTGGGCCGGGCCCGGGGCGGGTCGAGATCTCGGTAGAGCTCGCGCGCTTCGGCCGCCGGGCCGCGCCGGGCGCCGAGCGCCATCACCTCGATCACCCGTATGTCCCTGCCCTTGGGGAAGGTCAGCACGTCGCCCGGCTTGACCGACTGTTTCGGCTTGCGCACGACCTCGCGGTTGATGCGCAGCCTGCCGGCGCTGACCTGCTTGGCGGCAAGGCTGCGGCTCTTGAAGAAGCGCGCGTGCCACAGCCACTTGTCGACGCGCAACCGCTCGCCCCGGGTCTCGCCCACGCCCGAACCGTTCGCCGTGGTCATTTGCCGGGTCACTTGGTCGAAACCAGATTCTTGAGCCCGGCGAAGGGCGAGTCCGGATCGACCGGCGCCTCCTGCCGCCGCTTGTGCCGGCCGCCTTTCCCGGCGCCGCCGCGCTTGCCACGCTTCGGCTTGGCGCGGAACACCGTCCCGCTCTCCTCGCGGACCGCACGGAAGCCGAGGCCGGCGAGGATTTCCTCGAGCGCCGCCCCGTCGCAGCCGGCGATCTGAACCAGCTCGGGGGTCGCGAGAAACGGGCCCTGGCGCGACCGCGCCCACGCCGTCCGGGCGAGCTTCGACACCCGGTCGAGCCGAAGCGCGCGGCGGCCGAAGCACCGGTAGCCGAGATGCGCCCAACACGCACGCGATCCCTTGCCGGCGGCGAGCGAGATCGGGTCCCCGCCTTCTATATCGGGGGCGGCGCGCCCCGTATGGGCGGCCCACAGCACCCGCCTGAGACGCACCGCGGCGGGCTTCAGCAATTGGGTGAAGTAGACGGCGGTCGAATTGATGCGCAGCCCGTAGCGTTGCAGGGTCTTGCGGTCGCGGCCGTCGAGATCGCGCAGCAGGGCGGCCGGCGGCGGCCCGGGCAGCGAGCCGAGAGTCTCCGAGAGCCGGAACACCAACCCCCTGGCCGGGCCCTTGAGCTTCGCTTTGGCGAGCTTGAACAGCGGGCGAAAGCGCTTCTCGATGTGCCGGTCCATCCATTTGGCGAGTCGGGCGCGGATTTTTTCCCGCAGCGCCGTGTCGAGCAACTCGTTGCGCAGCACCTCGATGCGCGGCGCCAGCAACGTCTCGCCGCGGATCAGCCGCGCCACCGGTGCGCCGCGCCACGCGAGCCTTCCGTCGTCGCCGAGGCTGAACGCGCCGTCGCCCTCGGCGACCAGCCGCCCGACCCTGGGGCCGACGTCCTGCATCAGCGCGCGGCGCGCGGCGGCCACGATCGGCGGCGCCGGCCTCCCGCCATCGCTATCGAGCACGAAGGCGAGTCCATGGAGGTGCCCGACCCGATGGCCCTCGACCACGACCTCCCCCGGCGCCGTCACCGCCGAGAGCAGCGTCGCATTCTCGCCGCGCTCGCGCCCGATGGTCGCCGCCCGACGGTCGACGAAGCGCTGGGTCAGGCGCGCGTGCAGCGCGTCGGAGAGCTTGTCCTCGATCTCGCCGGCGCGCGCCTGCCAGTGCATCGAATCGTCGAGCCAGTCGCCGCGGTGGCCGATATAGGTCCAGGTGCGGATATGGGCGATCCGGTTGGTCAAGGTGTCGATGTCGCCGCCGGCATCGTCGAGCCGGTCGACCTGGGCGCGGACCCAATCCTCGGGCAAGCGGCCGTCGCCCGTCATCAGGTGGGTGTAGACCTGGCCCAGCAAGCGCGCGTGGATGTCCGGCATGACCTTGCGGAAGTCGGGAATCTGGCAGACCTCCCACAGCAGCCGAACCGCCGCCGGGTTGGTGGCCAGGTCGGCGATTTCACCGTCGCGCACGAGCGCCGCGAGCGCCAGTTGGTCGTCGGCCTCGCGCGCCCGGACCAGCTCGCGGCGCTGCGGCCGCCGCCCGAGGCTCGAGAGCAGCGCCCTGGGCGACGCGAAGTCGAGGTCGCGGCTGCGCCAAAAGACGGTCTTCACCGGGTCGAAGCGGTGGGCCTCGACCGCCTCGACGAGTTCGCCCTCGAGCTCGCCAATCCCGCCCGTGGTGCCGAAGGTGCCGTCCGACATGTAGCGCCCGGCGCGCCCGGCGATCTGGCCGACCTCGACGGGTGAGAGCGGGCGCAGGCGCCTTCCGTCGAACTTGCGCAACCCGGCGAAGGCGACGTGGTTGATGTCCATGTTGAGGCCCATGCCGATCGCGTCGGTCGCCACCATGTGGTCGACCTCGCCGGCCTGGTACATCGCGACCTGGGCGTTGCGGGTGCGCGGCGAGAGCGCGCCGAGCACCACCGCGGTGCCGCCGCGCTGGCGCCGCACGCGCTCGGCCAGCGCATAGACCTCGTCGACCGAGAAGGCGACGACGGCGCTGCGCCGGGGCAGCCGGGTCAGGTTCTTCGGCCCGGCGTAGGCGAGGGTCGAGAAGCGCTCGCGTTTGTCGATATCGACCCCGTCGACCAGCCGGCGGATCACGTTGCGCATCACGTCGGAGCCGAGGAACATGGTTTCCTCGAGGCCGCGCGCGTGCAGCAGGCGGTCGGTGAACACGTGGCCGCGGTCGGCGTCGGCGGCGAGCTGGATCTCGTCGATCGCGAGGAAATCGACGTCGCGGTCGAGCGGCATCGACTCGACGGTGCAGACGAACCAGCGCGGATTGGCCGGGACGATCTTCTCCTCGCCGGTGATCAGCGCGACCGAGCCCTTGCCCCGCGCCGCGACGATGCGGTCGTAGTTCTCGCGCGCCAGCAAACGCAGCGGAAAGCCGATCATGCCGGTGCCGTGGGCCAGCATGCGGTCGATCGCGAAATAGGTCTTGCCGGTGTTGGTCGGGCCCAAGAGAGCCCGCAAGCGGCTGAAGCCAGGGGACATCACGCCCCTATTTAGTCCGCTTCGGGACGGGCTTTGCAAGGGCCCGTCAGTAATTTTCAGTTAATTCGACAAACGTCATCCCGGGCGAGCCCGACAGGGCGAGACCCGGGACCCATTCCGTCGAACTCGCGAGCCAACCGGATATTTCGTCGGTTTTCCGGACTGGGTCCCGGATCGGCCTCCGGCCGTCCGGGATGACGAATAAAGAAACGATCTTGAAAACCCCTAATCCCCCTTGACCAGCGGCACGAAGGCGACCGGCAGGTTGACGCTTTCGGTTAGGTTGCCTTCCGCGTCTTTCGCGACCAGGACCAGGCGCTGGGTCTCGTAGGGCCGGCCCAAGGGGATCGCCATCCGCCCGCCGGGCGCGAGCTGGGCCACTAGCTCGGCCGGCATCTCGGCCGCCGCCGCGGTGACGATGATCGCGTCGTAGGGTGCCGCCTCGGCCCAGCCCTTCCAGCCGTCGCCGACATGGACCTGGACGTTGTCGTAGCCGAGCCGGGCGAGCCGTTCGGCCGCCGCCTCGGCCAACGCCGGAATGGTCTCGACGGTGACGACCTCGGCCGCGATCTCGGCCAGCACCGCCGCCTGGTAGCCGCAGCCGGCGCCGATCTCGAGCACCCTGGCCGCCGGCGTCAGCGCTAGCATATGGGTCATCGCGGCGACGATATAGGGCTGCGAGATGGTCTGGCCGTGGCCGATCGCGAGCGGCCGGTTGATGTAGGCGAAGGGCCGCGCCGCCGCCGGCACGAACGCCTCGCGCGGCACCTTGGCTATCGCCGCCAGCACCGCCGCGTCGAACCGCGCCGTGCCGAAGAAGTGGACGGTCTCGCGCGCGTCGCGCTCGATCTCCTGGATCAGGCGCTCGCACTCGCGCTCGAAGTCGACTGTTTCCGCCGCCATGAGCGAGTTCGATAGCACGCCCTGCCGCCGGTTGCGACCCGCCAGACCCTTGCCTTGACGCCAACGAAGCCACATATAGCGCGCGAGACGCAAAATCCGGGTGGGAATCGGGATCATGGCGAAGTCCGAAACCAAGAAGCGCAAGACCAAGGCCAAGGCCAAAGCCAAAGCCGGGGCGAAGGCCAAAGCTGGGGCCGAGCGTCACGAATTCCAGGCCGAGGTCAGCCGGCTGTTGGATATCGTTGCCCATTCGCTTTACAGCGAAAAGGAAATCTTTCTCCGCGAGTTGATCTCGAACGCGTCCGACGCCTGCGACCGGCTGCGCTATGCGGCACTGACCGCGCCCGAGCTGACCGAGGGCCGCGGCGATTACGCGATCGGCGTCACCATCGACAAGCAAGCGCGCACGCTCGCCGTCGCCGACAACGGCATCGGCATGGACCACGACGAGCTGGTCGAGAACCTCGGCACGATCGCGCGATCCGGCACGCTGGCCTTCGTCGACCAGCTGGCCAAGGGCGAAGAGTCCGGAGATCTGAATTTGATCGGCCAATTCGGCGTCGGTTTCTATTCGACCTTCATGGTCGCCGAGGAGGTCGAGGTGCTGACCTCCAAGGCCGGCGAGGATACGGCTTGGCGTTGGACCTCCGACGGCAAGAGCGAGTTCTCGATCGAGCCGGCGGAGGGGGCCGTCGCCGGCACTG
>JASLSL010000102.1 GCA_030743445.1 Alphaproteobacteria bacterium | reverse complement strand
AATATGGGCAAATGGGCTTCCGGAAATAGGAAAATCGCGAAATCAGGTCATCGGGTGGCGGCGGAAATGGTTCCGTTCCCCCGACGGTGGCACGGTGGTATGATTTCCGCGAACCAGGAGGCTATCTGGGGAATGTCGGATCAATGCAGTCGCTTATTCCTTTGCAGGCGTGTTGCCCGTGGGGGTGTTCGAAGCGTATACAAAAGCCGCAGAGAATCTAACATCACAGCCGGATTGAATCTCCTGAACCTGTTGCGCCATAGCGAGCGCGGCCGTCGAGGCGTATTGCGAGCCAAATCGGCGGGATAAGATGGGAATTGACTTCCTGATCATTGGTGGCGGCATTGCGGGCGCGTCGGCGGGTTACGCCCTGGCCGAGCACGGCAACGTCACGGTGCTCGAGATGGAGGATCAGCCGGGCTACCACAGCACCGGGCGGTCCGCCGCCCAGTACGTCGAACTCTACGGCAATCGCATCGTGCGCGCCTTGGTGCGGCTCAGTCGCGAGTTCCTGGCCTCGCCGCCCGACGGCTTCACCGAGCATCCGATCCTCTCTCCACGCGGCGCCCTGTTCGTCGCGACCGAGGCCCAGCAGCCACACATCGACGAACTGCTGGCGATGGCGAGCGCCGCCGCCTACCCGGTCGAGCAACTCGATCCGGCGGGCGCTTGCGCGGTCGTCCCGGTGCTGCGGGCGGACGCATTCCACACCGCGGTCTTCGAGCGCGCATCGATGGACATCGACGTGCATGCGCTGCATCAGGGCTATCTCAGCGAGCTTGCGGCGCGTGGCGGGACCCTGGTGGTCGGGGCCGAGGTCGGGTCGCTGACGCGCGACGGCGGGAAGTGGCGAGCCAAGACCCCGGCCGAGGAATTCACCGCACCCGTGGTGGTCGACGCCGCCGGGGCCTGGGCCGACAGGATCGCCGAATTGGCCGGGGTCGAATCCGTCGGCCTGACGCCGAAGCGGCGGACGGTGATCCTGTTCGATCCGCCGAAAGGGGCGGAGATCGACGCCTGGCCCCTGGTGATCGATGCCGCCGAGGAATGGTATTTCAAGCCCGACGCCGGCAAGATTTTGGGCTCGCCCGCCGACGAGACTCCGGTCGAGCCGCAGGACGTCCAGGCCGAGGAACTCGATGTTGCGCTGGCGGTCGACCGGATCGAGCGGGCGACGACGATGAAGGTGGAAAGCATCTCCCACCGCCGCGCCGGCCTGCGAACCTTCGCGCCCGACAAGACGCCGGTCGTCGGATTCGCGCCGGGGGTCGAGGGTTTCTTCTGGCTCGCCGGGCAGGGCGGCTACGGTATCGAAACCGCGCCGGCGTTGGCACGGGCGGCGGCATCGCTGATCGTCGATGGCGCCCTGCCGGCGGCGTTTCTCGAAGAGGGGCTAGAGGCGGGGGATCTCGGGCCCGGACGCCTGGTCTAACTAAGCATTATGGATCGCTAATGTTCTCACATGCTTGTGAGGAGAAGTTAGGTGCATTTCGTCTTGCGCTAATTTAGCAATGACTTTCAGTTGGTATACCACCGGCAGTCGGTATGCTACGGACTCTTGACGAGGGAACGAGACCGTCATGGAATCGGACGAACTTATCGAAAACGCGGGAACCGCGAGCGGCATTCTGAAGGCCATGAGCAACGAACGCCGGCTGACGATCCTCTGTCATCTGGTGGAGGCGGAGAAATCGGTCGGGGAGTTGGAGGGGCTGCTCGATTTGAGCCAATCCGCCTTGTCGCAGCATTTGGCGCGATTGCGTCGAGCCGGGATCGTCAAGACCCGCCGTTCGGCGCAGACCATCTATTATTCGCTGAACGGCGGCGCCGCGTCGGCGATCATACGCGTTCTGGACAATTTGTTCCGTGTCGAGCCGGAGGAATTTGCGGGCTCCACGCAGCAAGCGGTGAACGGCTAGCGACCGACGGGAATCAAAGGCGCAAATGATTAGGGCCCGCTTCGGCGGGCCCTTTTCTTGGTTCGGGACGGTCGTCGGCTCAGGCGAACCTGTCGATCACCTGGCCCAGGGTCTGGCCTTGTTCGGACTCGATGGCGGACGTGTCGACGCGATCGGCCTGGCGCTGTTGCGCCTCGACGGAAATCCGCTCGCCGGAATCGGCACTCTGCCCCGCGATTTCCGAGTCGCCTTGCGCGATATTCTGCGCCTGCTCGACCGCCTGGCGGGCGGCTTGGCTCAAGGTTACCTGGTCCTGACTCCCGTTCGATTCCGACCTATCGGAGGTGTCTGACTGGCCGGCGGTCGCTGCCCCTTCGACCTGCTCGTTGTCGCCGAGCCCCCCCGACGCGAGGCCGGCCTCGGCGTCGCCGGTATTCCGGGCGTCGGCGCTGTCGGGCTGGCGAACCTGCGGCTCGCTCAGCTCGCGCTCGACTTCCCGCTCCACGTCCTGATTGGGCGTGACAGCGCTCGAGATGTCGGCCGCGACCGACCCGATACCTGCTACGTCACTCATCCTTGCCTCGCATTCCGCGAACGCGTCGCGGCACAACGGGCCCCATCC
Organism: Alphaproteobacteria bacterium; assembly: GCA_030743445.1. Taxonomy (GTDB): domain Bacteria; phylum Pseudomonadota; class Alphaproteobacteria; order UBA8366; family UBA8366; genus JASLSL01. Next base: position 1,273 of record JASLSL010000102.1, on the reverse strand, counting down.
AACTAATCAGGCTAATCCTCCGACCCCGAAGAGTCAAACGAATCACACTCATTCGCCCGAAAAACCCGTTTCCCCACAATATCTTGTGCCGATTTCCCTCGTGGAATGGTTAAGCGAAATGGTTAACGCCCAAATTACCTTCCGGGCACCAAATCGAGCCCGATCAATCCAGCGCCCGGGGATCCATCGCGTCCTGCAGCCCGTCGCCGAGGAAGTTGAACGCGATCACCGTGACGAAGATCAACAATCCCGGCCAGGTCGCGAGTTCGGGCGCCGACCAGATCAATTCCTGGGCGTTGGTCAGCATGTTGCCCCAGGACGCCACCGGCGGCTGGATGCCGAGGCCGAGGAAGCTCAGCACCGACTCGAACAGGATGATGTTGCCGACCGAAAGCGTCGTCGCGACGACGATCGGCGAGACCACGTTGGGCAGGATGTGAACCAGCATGATCCGCGCCGGCTTGGCGCCCAAGGCAACCGCCGCCTTGACGAACTCGCGGCCCTTCATCGCCAGGGTCTCGGCGCGCACGAGGCGCGCCACCGTGGTCCAGCCGACCAGCGCGATGATCGCGACGATGCGGTAGAGCCCGACCTCCTCCGAGCGCGCCACCTCCTCGGCGATGCCGAGCTTGGTCAGGTCGACCGCCGCCAGCACGATCAGGAGCGGCAGGAGCGGCAAGGCGATGACGCCGTCGGTGAAGCGCATCAGCAGCGCGTCCGCCCGTCCGCCGTAGTAACCCGCCACGAGGCCGATCGCGGTGCCGATCACGGCCGAGAACAGCGCCGCGACGATCGCGATCGCGAGCGAGACCCGGCCGCCATAGAGCAGGCGGACGAAATGGTCGCGTCCGAGCTCGTCGGTGCCGAGCAAGTGCGGCCAGGTCGGCCCCTGCAACCGGGCCAGCAGATTGGCGGTGTCGGCGTCGACGCCGAGCGCCGCCTCGACCAAGGGTGCGGCGAGCGACAGCAGCGCCAGGGCCGCCAACACGCCGCCGCTGCCGATCGCCAGGCGGTGGCGCAGGAAGCGGCGCCACATGCGCCTGCCCGCGGTATGGGACGCCGCGGTTCCGGTCATCGTCCGGGTCCTCCGCCGGCCAGGCTGACCCGCGGGTCGAGCCAGACATAGGCGACGTCAGCCAGGAAATTGCCGAGCAAAGTCAATCCCGTCGCGAACATCAGCCCGACCAGCGCCAGGTTGTAGTCGTTGCCGAGGATCGAGTCGTAGATCATCTTGCCCATGCCCAACCAGGAGAACATGGTCTCGGTGATCAGC
>JASLSL010000101.1 GCA_030743445.1 Alphaproteobacteria bacterium | reverse complement strand
AGATTTCGATGATCTTCCAGGAACCGATGACGTCGTTGAACCCGGTGTTCAGCGTCGGCGCGCAGATCGAGGAAGTGATCGTTCTTCACCAGCACATGGGCAAGAAGGAAGCGCGCAACAAGGCGATCGAGATGCTGCGGCTGGTCAAGATCCCGGAGCCCGAGATCCGCATCGACGACTATCCGCACCAGCTCTCCGGCGGCATGCGCCAGCGCGTGATGATCGCCATGGCGCTGTCGTGCAATCCGAGCCTTCTGATCGCCGACGAGCCGACGACCGCGCTCGACGTGACCATCCAGGCGCAGATCCTGAAGCTGCTCGCCGATCTGCAGGACCGATTCGCCATGGCGATGCTGTTCATCACCCACGATCTCGGCATCGTCTCCAAGGTCGCGGACCGGGTCTGCGTGATGCGCGAGGGCGAGATCGTCGAGACCGGGTCGACCGAGGCCGTGTTCTCCGACCCCGGGCACGACTACACCAAGGCTCTGCTCGACGCCGAGCCGAGCGGCACCAAGGTAGAGGCGCCGGAGGGCGCCGCGACGGTGCTCGAGGGCCAAGACATCAAGGTCTGGTTCCCGATCAAGCGCGGCGTCTTCAGGCGCACGGTCGACCATATCCGCGCCGTCGACGGTATCTCGCTCACCGTCCGCGAGGGCGAGACCGTCGGCATCGTCGGCGAGTCGGGCTCGGGCAAGACGACCCTCGGCATGGCGTTGCTGCGGCTCGAGCGCAGCACCGGCCATATCGTGTTCCGCGGGCGCGACATCCAGGGGCTCTCGTCCGGCGACCTGCAGCCCTTGCGCCGCGAGATGCAGGTCGTCTTCCAGGACCCGTTCGGCAGCCTCAGCCCGCGCATGTCGATCGGCCAGATCGTCGAGGAAGGGCTCAAGGTCCACGGCATCGGCGGGTCGCCCGAGGCGCGCGACAAGCTGGTCGTCGAGGCGATGCGGGAAGTCGACCTCGACCCCGAATGGCGCCACCGCTATCCGCACGAGTTCTCGGGCGGCCAGCGCCAGCGCGTCGCGATCGCCCGCGCCATGGTCCTGAAGCCGCGCTTCGTGGTGCTCGACGAGCCGACCTCCGCACTCGACCGTTCGATCCAGGCGCAGATCGTCGACCTGCTGCGCAAGCTGCAGGTCGAGCACGACCTCGCCTATATGTTCATCAGCCACGACATCAAGGTGGTGCGGGCGCTCGCCGACTACGTCGTGGTGCTGCGCGCCGGCAAGGTGATGGAGCAGGGCCCGGCGGCGAAGGTGTTCGACAGCCCCGAGGACCCCTATACCCAGGCGCTGATGGCCGCGGCCTTCGACCTGGAGGCCTCGGAGGAGGCGATCCAGACCGGCCTGGTGAGCATGTAGGGGATCGGCGAAAAGGAGGCGATATGGCGGCCCTGATTTTCTATTCCAAGCCCGATCCGTGGGAAGAGTGGGGCCCGGCGCTGGCGGCCGAGCTGCCGCATATCGAGATGCGCGACTGGGACGACCCGGGCGACGACGGGCAAGTCGAGTACGTGCTGGTCTGGCAGCCGCCGCGCGACGGGCTCGGGCGCTTTCCCAACCTGAAGTGCATCCTTTCGCTCGGCGCCGGGGTCGATCACCTGTTGGTCGACACCGACCTGCCGGACGGCGTGCCCGTGGTCCGCATGGTCGAGGAGGCGCTGACCGTCGGCATGACCGAGTTCGTGACCCTGCACGTGTTGCGGCACCACCGCCGCCAGCTCGACCTCGAGGCCCAGCAGCGCGACAAGGTGTGGAAGGCGGTGCTCACCCCGCTTGCCTCCGAACGCAAGGTCGGGCTGATGGGGCTCGGCGAGCTTGGTGCCGACGCCGCCCGGGTGCTGCTCGCCCTCGGCTTCGACCTCGCGAGCTGGACCCGCGCGCCGAAAGACATGGCGGGCATCGAGAGTTTTCACGGGGTGGACGGGCTCGGGCCGTTCCTTGCGCGCACCGAAATCCTGGTCGCCCTGATGCCGGCGACCCATGAGACCACGGGGATCCTCAACAAGGACCTGTTCGACCGGTTGCCGAAGGGCGCCAGCCTGATCAATTCCGGGCGCGGCGGGTTGCAGGTCGAGGCCGACATCCTCGCCGCCCTCGAGTCGGGCCAACTCTCGCAGGCGACCCTCGATGTGTTCGAGACCGAGCCCTTGCCGGCCGACAGTCCGCTGTGGGATCACCCGCGGGTCACCATCAGCCCGCACAATGCGGCGCTGACCATCGCGCGCACCGGGGCCGAGGCGGTGGCCGCCAACATCCGCCGCTTCGAGGCGGGCGAGCCGTTGCGCGGCCTGGTCGACCGCGACGCCGGGTATTGAGGGGACCGAATTGCACTACATTCGTCACCCCGCGCAGGCGGCAAAATACGGGGATACGATGGTGAAGATTCGTACGGCATGCATCGGCATGCCAAAATCCTGTCCTCGCAATTTGCCTCATCCTGAGCTTGTCGAAGGATGAGGTCGATGGATCGCCAGTTCCTCGTACTTCGACAAGGCGAGCCATGAGGAACTGGCTGACTGGATTCCCGCTTTCGCGGGAACGACGGTATTTAATCGGGTGGTAGGCCCGGCCTATCCCCTGACCCCGATCGGGGCGGCGGCCGGCGCCGGGCCCGGCATCGAGGCGCCGGCGGCGCGGGTCACCCTGTCGGCGAATTCCGAGAGGAACACCGAGCCCTTGACCGTGCGCTGGACTTCGATCGAGCGCCGGTCGCTCTCGTCGCGCCGGCGGCGTACCAGGTCGAGCGCCGAGAGCCGGTCGAGCGCCCGGGTCACGGCCGGCTTGGCGATGCCGAGCTCGGCCGAGAGGCCGCGCACCGTGTGCGGCGGCGAGGTCAGGTAGACCGTCAACAGCACCGCCATCTGGCGCGCCGTCAGGTCCGGCGCCTCGTTGCGCACGCCTTCGACCACAGCCTTGCGCCAGAGGTTGAGGGCCTGGTTCGAGTTCAAGCTCAGGGTCATCGCCGCACCGCCGGTATTGTTTCGAGATCGTATCGACTTTAGCGCGCCTTCACCGTCGATACAATGCCGACTCTAAATCCAGGACCGGCTAGAAGCTCCAATCCCGTCATCCCGGGCGAGCCCGAACGGGCGAGACCCGGGACCCATTCCGTCGAACTCGCGAGCCGGCTGAGCCATTCGTTGGTTTTCCGGACTGGGTCCCGGATCAGCTCCGCTTCGCGGACCTGTCCGGGATGACGAAACGGGCGCGACCGCGCCTACCCGAAACGTTTGCGGATCACGTGGAAGGCGGCGCGGATGCCCATTGCCTCGCCGCCTTCGGGTCGGCCGGGGCGCGAGGACGGGTTCCAGGCGTAGACGTCGAAATGGGCCCACGGGGTCCGCTCGCCGACGAACTCCTGAAGGAACAGGGCGGCGGTGATCGACCCGCCATGCGGCGTGTCGGCCACGTTGTTGATATCGGCGATCTTGCTGTCGAGCAGGCGGCGATAAGGCTTCCAGAGCGGCATCCGCCACACCGGATCGGCCTCGGCGGCGCCCGCCATCTGGAAGTCGGCGGCAAGGCCGTCGTCGTTGGCGAACATCGCCGCCAGTTCCGGCCCGACCGCGATCCGGGCCGCCCCGGTCAAGGTCGCGAAGTCGAGCACCAGCGCCGGGTCCTCGCGCACCGCCTCGGCGAGCGCATCGGCCAGGATCAACCGGCCCTCGGCGTCGGTGTTGCCGATCTCGACCGTCTTGCCGCCGCGGCTCGCCAGCACGTCCATCGGCCGGAAGGCATTGCCGGAGACGCTGTTCTCGACCGCCGGGACGAGAACCCGAAGCCGCACCGGCAGCTTCGCCGTCATCACCATGCGGGCGAGGCCGAGCGCATGGGCCGCCCCGCCCATGTCCTTCTTCATCATCTTCATCGGCCCGGCCGCCTTGAGGTCGAGGCCGCCGGAATCGAAGCAAACCCCCTTGCCGACCACGGTGACCCGGGGCCCGCGCCGGCCCCAGCGGAGATCGATCAGGCGCGGCGCCCTCGTCGAGGCGCGGCCGACCGCATGGATCATCGGATAGTTCTTGGCCAAGAGGGCGTCGCCGACGGTGACCGTGCAGCGGGCGCCGAACTCGCGCGCCAGCTTGCGCCCCGCCGCCGCGAGCTCGGCCGGGCCCATGTCCGAGGACGGTGTGTTGACCAGGTCGCGCACCAGCGCGACGGCACTCGCCGCCCCCTCGGCCGCCTTGCGATCGGCCTTCGCGGGCCAGACCAGATCGGCGCCGTTCGTCTCGGACTTCTTGTAGCGCGTGAAGCTGTATGCGCCGAGCGCCCAGCCGAGCGCCGCCCGGCTTGCCGCCTTCGCCCCGGGCTCGGGCTCGATGCGATAGCGGCCCGCGGGCAGCGCCGCGGCCGCCCCGCCCCAGGACCAAATGTCGTCGGCGCCCTCAACCCCGACCAGGGCGCCGGCAACACCGTCGCCCTTGCCCCCCGGCAGCAACAGCACGCTCGCCGGCTTGGCGCTGAACCCGGATTGGCGAACCCAGTGCCGCGTGGCGGCGTCCTGGCGGCGCAGCCACGGGCCGAGCTTGTCCCGGGTCAGGGGCGTCAAGGGGACGGTGCGGGCGCTCGCCCGGGCAACGAGGTTTTGGGTCACGGTCAGGATTCCCTTCGCTTGAGTCGGCGCTTGCCTTCAGAGGGCCGCCTATGTAAACCCGTCCGCCCACGACGGCAACAGCGCATGGAGCGAAGGTATGAGCGAGTACACCCTGGTCATCGGTAGCAAGAATTATTCGTCCTGGTCGTTGCGCGGGTGGCTGGCGCTGCGGATGGCGGAGGTGCCGTTCGAAGAGCGGGTGATCACCTTCGAGCGCGCCGACCGGACCGAGGCGATCAACGCGCAATCGCCCTCGGGCCTGGTCCCGGTGCTCTATCACGGCGACCTGGTGATCCCGGACTCCCTCGCGATCGCCGAATACATCGCCGAGCGCCATGGGCAAGCCGGCCTGTGGCCGGACGACCCGGGCGCGCGGGCCATGGCGCGCTCGGTCAGTTGCGAGATGCATGCCGGATTCTCGGCACTCCGCCAGGCCCTGCCAATGAACGTCCGGCGCAGCCGACCGGGCTTGGCGCTGTCACCCGAGGTCGGCGCCGACATCCGCCGCATCGGTGAGATTTGGAACGCTTGCCGCGAAAATTACGGCGCCGGCGGCCGGTACCTGTTCGGCGGTTTCACGATCGCCGATGCGATGTTCGCGCCGGTGGTCTCGCGCTTCCGGACCTACGAGGTCGCACTCGAGGGCGCGGCGCAGGACTACATGGCAGCGGTCTGGGAATATCCCGCCTTGCGGGAATGGGCCGCGGCGGCAGCGCACGAACCCGCCGTCGAATCCTACGACAGCGCTTGAGGACGACAGCGTTTTAGCCGGTCGGCCGCCGCTACTTGATGGTGATGGTTACGCGCTCGCCCTTTTGCGCATGCGATTTCTGGTCCTTGTAGCGGATGCGGCAGCGCGCGACGAACGTCCCGGTCGACACCGGCACGAACCACCACTCCAAGACCTGCCCGGCATAGACCTCGACCTCTTCGATCGCGCCCCTGACCTTGCCGAGAATCTTGGAGCCTTCGCCGATCTTGCTTTTGACCTGGACCTTGAAGGTCCAAATCTTGCTCGCGAAGCGCGGCGAGGTGAAGTAATGCGGCTCCTTGGTCGGATTGTAGAGCGTCAGTTTGTAGAGCTTGCCGGTCTCGACGGTGATTTTGTCCGGATAGGCCTTGTGGATCGCGACGCCGGCCTTGCCGAGGTCGACGCGAATCCGTACCGGCGTGCCGCGCGAGAGGTCGCCCTCGCCGAAGGCCGCCGGTGCGGCAAGCAGCAAAGCGCCCGCGAAAATCATGACGATGAGAGTCCTTGAAGCCGTCATGCCCCCTTACCCTCGCGCCGACCGCCGCAATCGGTCGGCGCCATTCGATTCCGAATCCACGAGGACTATAACAAACTGCCGGCAGCATCCAAACCAGGGGCCGCCTTCGGGCCACGCTAGCCCTGCTCGACGACCCCGCCGGACCACTGGTCGAGGATATCCTTGATCGCAGCCGCCGGGTCGCTGGCGCGCATGATCGTTCCCATGACCGCGACACCGGCGGCCCCCGACCGCCGGCAGAGCCCGGCCGTCGCCGCGGTGATCCCACCGAGTGCGATGACCGGAACCTCGATCCGGCCGATCACGTTGGCGAGTCCGTCGAGGGTCAGGGGCGGCCCGTAGCCCGGTTTGCTGTTGGTCGGAAACACCGGGCTCATGGTGACATAGTCGGCGCCGGCGCTGGCCGCCGCGCCCGCCTCGCCGACGTCGTGGGCGGAGACGCCGATCAGCTTGCCGGGACCCAGGAGCTCGCGCGCCTGGGCGCAGGACTGGCCCTGCGGCAGGTGAACGCCGTCGCCGATCGCCGCCGCCTCGAGGTCCCCGTTGACCGAGATCAGGGCGCCCTCGGGCCGGGCGAATTCGACCAGCCGCGCCACCAAATCCCGCCGCTCGGTCGGATCCATGTCCTTCTCACGCACCATGACCCAGCGGCAGCCGCCGGCGATCGCCGAGGCGACCATATCCTCCAGCGACCGCCGCGCGATCGCGCGATCGGTGATCAGCAGCAGGGGGGGATCGGGGAGCTTCAAGTGCCGATGACGCCGCGGCCGGGACTCGACGCCTCGCCGTGGCGCTTCTTTGGAATCCGCCCGCCGCGGTAGGCGAGCCGGCCGGCCTCGAGCGCATGGCGGATCGCGCGGGCCATGATCACCGGGTCGCGCGCCCGGCCGACCGCCGAGGCCGCCATCACCGCGTCGCACCCGAGCTCCATCGCCAGCACCACGTCGGAGGCGGTGCCAATGCCCGCATCGACCACGACCGGAAGCGCGGTCTGGGCGCGGATGATCTCGAGATTGTAGGGATTGAGCAGCCCCATGCCCGAGCCGATCGGCGAGCCCAAGGGCATCACCGCGGCGCAGCCGACGTCCTCGAGCTTGCGGCACACGATCGGGTCGTCGGTCGAATAGGGCAGCACCGTGAAGCCATCGCGCACCAGCTCCTCGGCCGCGGTGAGCAGGTGCTCCGTATCCGGATAGAGCGTCTCGCGGTCGCCGATGACCTCGAGCTTGACCCAATTGGTCTCGAGCGCCTCGCGCCCCAGCTGCGCGGTCAGCACCGCGTCCTTCGCGGTGTAGCAGCCGGCGGTGTTGGGCAGGATGGTGTAGTCGCCGCCGAGCGCGTCGAGCACGGTCTCGCCGCCGCCGTCGAGCGAAATCCGGCGGATCGCCACGGTGACGATTTGGGCGCCGCTCTCGCGGATCGCGTCCAGCATCGCCTGCTGGTTGGGATAGGTGCCGCTGCCGATCAGAAGCCGCGAGGTGAAGCTCTTGTCGGCGATGGTCAGTGGGTCTGCAAGCGCGTTCGACATTTCGATCCTATGCTTTCTCTTTCGTCCGGATCAGCCGCCGGGCGCCGGGCGCACGATCTCGACATCGTCGTCGGCGGCGACCGGGGCGGCGTTCCATTCAGCGCGCGGCACCACGGCCCCGTTGACCGCCACGGCGAGGAAGCGCGCGTCCAAATCGACGTTTTCCGTCGCCAGCAGCTCGCCGACCGTCTTGTCGGTCAGCGGCCGCTCGATTCCATTGACGGAAATACTGTCGCCCATCACGCGGCTCCCCGTTGTTCCACTTCGGACAGCCGGAACCGGTCGATCCCGAAAGGCCGTACCGCCGCGTCCAGCCGTCCCTTCAGAATATAGTCGCTGACCGCGTCGATGGTAATCGGCGCCAGCAGGATTCCGTTGCGGTGATGGCCGGTCGCCATGACCAGCCCCTCGACCGGGCTCGGTCCCAGGATCGGCGCGTCGTCGCGGCTGGTCGGCCGGAACCCGACCCAGCTTTCGACCAGCGGCAGCTCGTCGATGCCGGGCAGCGCCTCCCAGGTGTTGAGCAGCAGGTTCAACACGCCGCCGGCGGTGACGTCCGTATCGAAGCCTTTCTCCTCGACCGTGGCGCCGATGATCAGCCGGCCGTCGAGCCGCGGCGCCAGATAGGCCCCCGGGACCCAGACCACGTGGCGGATCAGCGGCGCGGACGGGTCCATCTGCAGCGCCACCATCTGGCCCTTGATCGGCCGGATCGGCGGGCGCGCCGAGGCGGGCAGGCCCGGAATTTCCCTCGACCAGGCGCCGGCGGCGAGCACGACCACATCGGCCTCGTGCAATTCGTCGCCGGCGAAGACCCCGCGCGCCGCCCCGTTGGCGATCTCGACCCGGGTGACCTCGGTTTCCTCGTAGAGCGCGCCGCCGGCGTCGAGATAGGCGAGCTCCAGCGCCGTGACCAGCTTGCGGTTGTCGACCTGGTGATCGCCGGCGCTATAGACCCCGGCCGAGGTTTTGGGCGAGAGGAACGGCTCGCGCCGCCGCGTCTCGGCGCCCGAGAGCCATTCGACCTCGAGTCCGAATCCCCGCAGCAGCTCGTGGTGGAAATGGAGCTGCTCGACGTCGTCGCGGGTCACGGCGACGATCAGCGTGCCCTCGTCGCGATAGTCGAGCGCCATGCCGGCGGCGGCCTCGACCTCTTGCGCCCACTCGGGCCACATCCGTTGGCTTTTCAGGTTGAGCTCGAGGAGCGTGTCTTCCAGCGGCTCGGCCTCGGCGCGTGCCGCCAGCATCCCGGCCGCGGCCCAGCTCGCGGCGCGGCCCGTCTTGTCGCGCTCGAACACCTCGACCCGGCAGCCCGCCGCCGCCAGCCGCCAACCGATGCCGAGCCCGCACACGCCACCGCCGATGATGGCCACCCGAGGGCCCGGGGCAGTCGGTGATTTGGGAATTTCGCCGGTCATCTCGGACTCCCTTCGCTGGCACGACCCAGATCAGGTTCCATGGGTATGATCTCAGCCGGCGGATGCCGGCACCCCAGCCATGTCACAAGGATAAAGGTATCGCGTTGGCCCGGGTAAATTCAAGCCTCGGATGCGCCGACCGACTTACAGCCGCGCCGCCTCGTATTCCTCGCACGAGTAGCCGAGCACCGAGAGCCCTTCCTCGAGATAATCGCCCAACAGCGGAATGCCCGTGAGGTATGCCGCGGTGCGGTCGTTGTGCGCCCGGCGCGCCTCGGCGACGGCGTCCGGCCACTGATCGGCGGTGTAGTCGCCGCGTCCCGTCCAGGTCAACGCCACCAGTTCGATGACCTCGTCCTCGTTGAGCGCGTCGATCGCGCCCGTCAGTTCGTCGAAGGTCGCATCGTCGGCGAAATCCTCGAGCACGTCGCGGTCGTCGTCGTTCGAGGCGACGGTTCCGGGATTGCTCTCCAACGGGTCGACCTTGACGTCGAATCCGCGCGCCTTGACGATAATGTAGAAGACCTTTTCCGGATTTAGGTTGTCCATGACGGCACCCCCGAGCTTCGGTTAATCCTCCTCCTTGGCCGAAATTATGACTCCATGCCCCTCGGCCGCGTATGACATAGGTCAAATACGCCTCAGCCGCGGAAATCGGGGGTCCGAGAGCTTAACTTGACGCCGTCCGCCATGAAGGGCGACCATAGGGTGAACTTTGGGGTCGAGCGGGCCCGAGCGGGTATCGCATGGAACGCGAGGCAGACACCGAAAAGCTTTACGTGGCCGAGACCGAAAATCGCGATCTCCGGACCACGATCGACGCGTTGCGCGACGAGTTGGAAGGCGAACGCTACGACAAGGAGCGCAGCGTCCAGGCGGCGGTCGCCAATTCCAACGACGAGGCCGTGCAGCTCAAATCGACGATCTCGGCGCTGCGCGACCAATTGGAGGAATTGCGGTTCGACAAGGAGAAATCGGTCCAGGAGGCGATCGCCAGCTCCGCCGACGAGATTAGCCAGCTCAGGGCAACCGCGTCCTCGTTGCGCGACGAGTTGGAGAATCTTCGCTTCGAGAAGGACAAGGCGGTGCAGGAGGCGGTCGCCCATGCCGCCGACGAGATCACCCAGCTCAAGGCGACCGCGACCTCGCTGCGCGACGAGTTGGAGGACCTGCGGTTCGAGAAGGACAAGGCGGTCCAGGACGCGGTCGTGACGGCGAACGACGAGATCGTCCAGCTCAAGGAAACCGCGACGTCGTTGCGCGACGAGCTCGAAGGGACGAAAATCATGTACGAGGAGCGCATCCAGGACATGGAGCGCGACGCGCGCGACGAAACGGCCCAGCTCAAGGACACCATTGCCGCCCTGAGGGCGGATATGGAGAAGAAGGATGGCGCCAAGAAACGGAAACGGCCGAGCAAGGCAGGCGGCAAAAAGAAAAAGTAAATCAGCCGCCGCCGCCAAGCCGCGGAAGGCCAAGGCCGCGACCCGCAGACCGCAGAGTCTTGCCACGGGCGAGCTGAGGCGACTCGAGCAGGCGGAGATGCTGCTCGACATCTCGAAGAAGGTGGCGGCCATCGAGTCGCTCGACGAGGTGATCGCGGCGATGGTCGAGATGACGACCTGGGAACTCGGCGCCGAGCGCGGCACGCTGTTCCTCAACGACCCGCAAACCGGCGAGCTCTATTCGCGCTTCGCCCAGGGCGTGCACCTGCGCGAGCTCCGGATCCTCAACACCAGCGGCATCGCCGGCGCGGTGTTCAACTCCGGCAAGGGCGAGATCGTCCACGAGGCGTACAAGGACAAGCGCTTCAACCGCACCGTCGATGAGCAGACCGGGTTCAGGACCAAGAGCATCCTTTGCGTTCCGGTCAAGACGGTGAAGGGCGAGATCATCGGCGCCTGCCAGATTCTCAACAAGAAGAAGGGCCGGTTCAACAAGGACGACTTGCAGCTCTTGGAAGCGATGACCATGCAGGCCTCGATCTCGCTGCAGAGCACCCAGTTCGTCGAGCGCATGAAGAAGACCCGCGAGCAGGAGATGGAGTTCCTCGACGTAGTGTCGGACGTGACTTCGGAAATCGAGCTCGGCACCATGCTGAAGAAAGTGATGAGCGAGGCGACACGGATGCTCAACGCCGACCGCTCGTCGCTGTTCCTCCACGACGAGAAGACCAACGAGCTGTGGCTGCAGGTCGGCGAGGGGCTGGGCGCCACCGAGATCCGCATGCCCAACCATATCGGCATCGCCGGCGCGGTGTTCACCACGGGCCAGACGATCAACATCCCGCACGCCTACGCGGACCTGCGCTTCAACCCGGCCTTCGACAAGCAGACCGGCTATTTCACCCGCTCGATCCTGTGCGTCCCGGTGGTCAACAAGGACGGCAAGGTGCTCGGCGCGACGCAAGTGCTGAACAGGCGCGGCGGGCCGTTCACCGAAGAGGACGAGCAGCGGCTCAAGGCGTTCACCGCCCAGGTCTCGATCGGCCTCGAGAACGCCCAGCTGTTCGACGAGGTCCAGAAGGAGCGGAACTACAACGAAAGCATGCTGTCGAGCATGTCGAACGGCGTCGTCACGCTGGACGAGGACGGCAAGATCGCGACCTGCAACGCCGCCGGCTTGCGCCTCATGCAGGTCGGCGAGGACGAAGTCCTGGGCCAGGAGGCCAAGGAATTCTTCACCGGCAAGAACGCCTGGGTCATGGAGTGGGTCAACCGGGTCGAGGAGGAAGGCGAGACCGAGTACGCCGCCGACGCCGAGTTGGAGTTCGGCGAGGAGCAGCTCTCGGTCAACGTCACCATCATGCCGCTGCTGTCGTCCGAGGACGATAAACTCGGCTCGATGATCATGATCGAGGACATCAGCTCCGAGAAACGCATGAAGTCGACGATGTCGCGCTACATGGACCCGGGCCTCGCCGACCAGCTGATGGAGGGCGGCGAGGACATCCTCGGCGGCCAGAGCACGACCGCGACGATCCTGTTCTCCGACGTGCGCGGCTTCACCACGATCACCGAGGAACTCGGGGCCAAGGGCACGGTCCAGCTCCTGAACGACTATTTCACCATCATGGTCGACTGCATCACCAGGGAAGAGGGGATGCTCGACAAGTTCATCGGCGACGCGATCATGGCCGCCTTCGGGGTCCCCGTGTCGCACGACGACGACGAGGACCGGGCGATGCGCGCTGCGGTCGCGATGATCACCGAGCTTTGGGAGTGGAACAAGGAACGCGAGAGCAACGGCCAGATGCCGGTCGACATGGGCATCGGCCTGAACACAGACAACGTCGTGTCGGGCAACATCGGCTCGCCCAAGCGCATGGACTACACGATGATCGGCGACGGGGTGAACCTGGCGGCGCGGCTCGAATCCGCCTGCAAGCAGTACGCCGCGCGCATCCTGATCAGCGAAAACACCTACACCAAGCTCAGGGGCACGTTCCGCGCCCGCGAGGTCGACCGCGTCGTCGTCAAGGGCAAGACCGAGGCGGTCGCGGTCTACGAGGTGCTCGACTACCACAACGAAGAGACTTTCCCCAACGTGATGGAGGTCCTGAACCACTTCAAGGACGGGCTCGAGAAGTACCGCGGCGGCAAGTGGGACCCGGCGACCAAGGCGTTCAAGGAGGCGCTCAAGCTCAACCCGGGCGACTTCGTCTCGACGATGTACATCGAGCGCTGCGCGCAACTGAAGGCCGACCCGCCGAAGAAGTGGGACGGCGTCTGGGTGATGACCTCGAAGTGACCGACCGCCGCGAGCCCACCGCATCGATCCCGGCAAATTCGCCATGAGCACGCGCTATTCGGCCTTCGCCGCCGGCGTCGTGCGCGCCCTCGTCTCGCTGCTCGGCCCGCGCTCGCGACCGGCGACGCTGGCCCGCACCTCGGTGTTGCTGGCGCCCGATATCCGGGTCGAGACGCCGCGCGGCGAGCTGGTCTTCCACACGCCGTCGCGCGCCGCGCTCTACTGGCCGCGCTACGCCTTCGAGGCGGAGCCGGAGACGCTCGCCTGGATCGACGGCTTCGAGGCGGGCGAGATGTTCTGGGACATCGGCGCCGGGGTCGGCACCTATGCGATGTACGCGGCCCTCGGGTCCGGCATCCGGGTTCTCGCCTTCGAGCCCAACCCGTTCACCCATGCCTGCCTGGTCAAGAACTTGGCGCTCAACCGCTTGGCCGACAAAGTGGATGCGCTGCCGGTCGCAATTTCGGACGATGCCTCGATCGAGCGCTTCCACATGGTGAACGACGAAGCGGGCTCGGTCGGCAACGTGCTCGGCGACGCGGGCCAAGTCCGCTTCGCCGACCTCAGCGGGGAGGTCGCGGCGGCGGCGCTCGGCATCTCGATCGACGAATTGATCGCCAAGTTCGCCACCCCCCTGCCCGATCACATCAAGATCGACGTCGACAGCATCGAGGACAAGATCGTCCAGGGCGGCTTGCGCACGCTGTCGAGCGAAACCGTGCGCTCGGTGCTGATCGAACTCGACGACACCACCGACCAGCACCGCGCCCAGCGCGACCGGGTGCTGGCCCTGATGGCGGAGACCGGCCTGCGCCCCATTGCGCGCCACGACCTCGCCGACGGCACCCACAACCAGCTGTTCGAGCGCTAGGGTTCGCGGAACCCTTTATTCTCGTCATCCCGGCCGAGTCCGCGGATTTGCAAAGTCGCCGGGCGCGAGCCGAAATTCCGGGGATACGATACGGGCGGGTTGTTACCGGTCGGCAATTCCCATCGCCATCGTGTCCCCGTAATTTCGGCGCCACAGTGCCTCATCGGAAGTCTCAGGCATGGATTCCCGCTTTCGCGGGAATGACGAACACGAGACGGTGACGTTGACCTTCACTAATTGTCATTCCGGGGCGCGCAGCGCGCGAACCCGGAATCCATGCCTGGGAGCATCCAACCGGTACATTGCTACGGACGAAGTCCCAGGTTTGGAATGCCAGCAAAGTCAAGATCCCCCAAACCCACGGAAATCAGCCCATCCCACCCCGCCCAAGCTGCGGCATTTTGTCCTGTTTCACCTTAATTCGGTATTCGAGTACTATTTTACTTAATAAATTTTCCAAGACCGGATCGGGCAAGACATGCGGGACCAACTCCAACTGCAACCGAGCGCCGTCGGCGGGGCTGCCGGACCGGGCGGGAGCGGACGGTGACAGCACCCCTCAAGGTCTGGCTCGAGGCCGACGGCGCGTTGTTGCGGCTCCGTCTCGACCGTCCCAAGGCCAACGTGATCGACGGGCCGATGGTCGCCGCCCTGACAACCGCGCTCGCCAGCCATGCCGGCCTCGCCGGGCTCAAGGGCGTGCTGCTCGACGCCGAGGGACCGAACTTCAGTTTCGGCGCGAGCGTCGAGGAGCACTTGCCGGCGCAATGCGCCGCCATGCTCGAGCGTTTTCACGCCCTGTTGCTTCGGATGATCGACTGCCCCGTGCCGATCCTGGTTGCGGTCCGGGGCCAATGCCTCGGCGGCGGGCTCGAGCTCGCGATCGCGGGGCACCTGATGTTCGCCGCCGCGGATGCCAAGTTCGGCCAGCCGGAGATCAAGCTCGGCGTGTTCGCGCCGGCGGCGTCCTGCCTGCTGCCGGAACGGGTCGCGCGGGTCGCGGCCGAGGACCTGTTGTTTTCGGGCCGCAGCGTCGATGCGGAAGAGGCGGTGCGTATCGGCCTCGCCAACCGCATCGCCGACGACCCGACCGCCGCCGCCTTCCAGTATTACGACGAGTATCTGGCGCCGCTCAGCGCAAGCTCGCTCGGCCACGCGGTCAGGGCCGCGCGCGTCGGCTTCACCGAACGCGTGCGCGACGAGATCGGCCGAGTCGAGCGGCGCTACCTCGACGAGCTGATGGCGACGCGCGACGCGGTCGAGGGGCTCGAGGCCTTCATCGCCAAGCGCGCCGCGAATTGGGAGAACCGTTGACCATGGCCAAGTGCGAAGAGATCGTCGCCCGCTGTCAGGCCTTGTTCGAGGACCTCGACTTCCAGGCGGTGCGCGACTGGAAAGACGCGGCACCGGGGCGCAAGGCGATCGGCTACATGCCGATCTATGTGCCGCGCGAAATCGTCCACGCCGCCGGCATGCTGCCGGTCGGGATCCTCGGCGGCGGCGACCAGATCGAGGTGATCCACGGCGACGCCTATTACCAGAGCTACATCTGCCGCATTCCGCGCTCGACCATCGAGCTCGGCCTCTCGGGCCGGCTCGACTTCCTCGACGGCATGATGTTCCCGAGCATCTGCGACGTGATTCGCAACCTCTCGGGCATGTGGCAGCTGATGTTCCCCGAGGTTTATGTGCGCTATTTCGACGTGCCGCAGAACTATGCCGACTCGGTGGGCGGCGTATTCTATGCCAACGAGCTCGCCGCTCTGCGCCACGACCTGGAAGAGCTCGGCGGCATGGAGATCACCGACGAGGCGCTGCGCCGCTCGATCGCAATCTACAACGAGAACCGGCAATTGGTGCGCCGGCTCTATCAACTCCGCGCCGAGGCGCCGTGGCTGGTGCCGGCCTCGGAGGCCTACCTGCTGCTGCGCGCCGGCATGGTGCTGCCGGTCGAGGACCACTCGGCGTTGCTGCGCGACTATCTCGCCGCGATCGAGCTCGAGGACCGGCCGATGCGCGACAACTGCCGCATCGTGCTGACCGGCGTGTTCTGCGAGCAGCCGCCGCTGCCGCTGGTCAAGTCGATCGAGCTTTCGGGCTGCTACGTGGTCGACGACGATTTCCTGCTGGTGACCCGCTGGCTGACCGACGACGTGCCGAGCGAGGGCGACCCGATCCAAAACCTCGCCGCCGCCTTCCTGCACAAATCGATGAGCACCGCGGCGAAGTACGAGCCCGACTTGCACGAAAAGGGCCAGCACCTGGTCCGCGCGGTCAGGGAAACCGGCGCCGAGGGCGTGATCTTCGCCGCACCCAGCTTCTGCGATCCCGCCCTCCTCGACCGGCCGATGCTGCAGCGGGTGCTGGCCGATGCCGGCATCCCGTTCATCGCGTTCAAATACGCCGAGAACTCGGGCCAGATGCAGCCGATCCGCGAGCAGGCCGGCACCTTCGCCGACTCGATCAAACTGTGGAGCGAAGCATGAGCGACAAACCCGCCAACCAGTCCGCCGCCGACCAAGACGTCGTCAAGGACGACTCGATGCTGAAGCAGAAGGCGATGATGGCGGCCCACTACGACCGCCTGACCGAGGCGCCGGCCGCGGGCCATAAGGTCTGCTCGACCTTCGTCCCGGGCAATCTCAACGAACTCTTGATGTGCTTCGACCTGGTCAACAACCTGCCCGAGATCAACGCGATCCAGAACGGCCTGCGCAAGCTGAGCGGCGATTACGTCAAGGAGGCCGAACGGCTCGGCCATTCCGAGGATGTCTGCACCTACGTCAAATCCGATATCGGCATGATGGCCAAGGGCAACCTCAGCCCCAACGGCAAGCCGCTGCCCGATCCCGACTTGCTGCTGCTGTCCTATACCGGGTGCTTCACCTTCATGAAGTGGTTCGAGCTGCTGCGCGAGCAGTACCAGTGCGAGACCATCATGCTGCACACGCCCTATCAGGCCGACGGCAAGATCACCCGGAACATGCGCGACTACATGGTCAAGCAGCTCAAGGAAGACGTGATCCCGAAGCTCGAGAAGGTCTCGGGCGTCAAATTCGACATCGACCGGTTGCGCGAATACCTCGCCGCCTCGGCCAAGGCCGAGGAAAACCTGGTCTGGGTGCTGGAAAGCGCCAAGCGGAGGCCTTCGCCGATCGACGCCTATTTCGGCGGCATTTACTACATCGGCCCGATCTTCGGCGCGTTCCGCGGCACCGAGGACGCGATCGACTACTACGACACCCTGCGCGAAGAGGTCCAGCAACGGATCGACAACGGCCAGGGCCCGATCACGCCGGAAGGCGACCTCGGCGAGGAGAAATACCGCCTCGTCGTCGAAGGGCCGCCGAACTACACCAGCTTCCGCGACTTCTGGAAGATGTTCTACGACGAGGGCGCGGTGGTCGTCGCCAGCTCCTACACCAAGGTCGGCGGGGTCTACGATTTCGGCTTCCGCCACGACCCGGAGAGGCCACTGGAGACGCTGGCCGACTACTGCATGGGGGTCTACACCAACCTCGGCCTGCCGCAGCGGGTTGAGATGCTGTCGACCTATGTCGAGGACTACGAGGCGGACGGGCTGCTGGTCAATTCGATCAAGAGCTGCAACAGCTTCTCCGCCGGCCAGCTGCCGATCCTGCGCGCGGTCGAGGACCGTACCGGCAAGCCCGGCGCCTTCATCGAGACCGACCTCGTCGACCCGCGTTACTTCTCGCCGGCCAACGTCAAGAACCGGCTCGAGAGCTACTTCCAGATGATCGACCAGAAACGCGCCGGCGCCAGGCCCGCCAAAGCGGCGGGAGGTGCGGCATGAAGTGCTTCATCGGCATCGACCTCGGCTCGACCACCACCAAGGCGCTGATGCTGGACGAGAATTTGGAGGTCCTCGGCCGCGGCATCACCAACTCGCGCTCGAACTATTCGACCGCGACCCGGATCGCCCAGCAGGAGGCCTATGTCGACGCCCACCTGACGCTGTGCCGGCGCGGCCTCCACGACGTGCTGGGTCAGGCCGAAAAGGTCGAGGCCGTGCTGGGCCGGCTGGTGCTCGCCTTCCGGCTCGCGCAGTTCCTCGAGCAGCTCGGCGACCTCGAGCAGACCTGTCGGGCGCAGCTCGAGGATGACCGCATCCGGCCGCAGAAGGACGCGGTCGGCGAGGCGCTCGATATGGTGTTCGGCCTGATGAGCGACGAGGCGCCGGGCCTGTACGTGCCGGGGGCCAAGCGCAAGTCCGACTTCTTCCGCGACATCGCCGGCTCGAGCTACCACCGGTTCGCCGAGACGGCGGCGGGCGAGGCCGGGGTACCTTACGAGCTGCTACTCCACGTCTACGACAAGTCGATCATCGAGGTCGAGAACCGGCCGCCCAAGGGCGACCTCTCGGGCATTTTCCTGAAGGCGCTCGAGGCGCTGACGGCGAGCGCCGAGGAAATCGAGGTCGACGCGGCGACGGTCAAGACCGCGGTCACGTCGGCGCTCGACGCCAAGTTCGAAGAGGCCTACGTCATCGGCACCGGCTACGGCCGGGTCACCCTGCCGTTCTCGAAAGAGCACATCCGCTCGGAGATTCTGTGCCACGGGCTCGGCGCCCACGTGATGTATCCCGACACCCGCACGGTGCTCGACATCGGCGGCCAGGATACCAAGGGCATCCAGGTCGATCCCGCCGGCATCGTCGAGAACTTCCAGATGAACGACCGTTGTGCCGCCGGCTGCGGGCGCTATCTCGGCTACATCGCCGACGAGATGAACGTCGGCGTGCACGAGCTCGGACCGATGGCGATCAAGGCCAAGCGCGCGTTGCGCATCAACTCGACCTGCACCGTCTTCGCCGGGGCCGAGCTGCGCGACCGGTTGGCGCTCGGCGAGAAGCGCGAGGAGATCCTCGCCGGGCTGCACCGCGCCATCATCCTGCGCGCGATGTCGATCATCTCGCGCTCGGGCGGGATCACCGACCAGTTCACCTTCACCGGCGGTGTCGCCAAGAACGAGGCGGCGGTGCGCGAGCTGAAGAATCTGGTCGCCGAGAACTACGGCGAGGTCACGATCAACATCGATCCGGAGTCGATCTACACCGGCGCCTTGGGCGCGGCGACCTTCGCCCAGCGCGCGGTCGAGGACGGCGCGGTCATGGCGAAGGAGGGCGCGGCATGACCATCACCGCAGGCATCGACGTCGGCAGCGGCGCGGTCAAGGTGGCGCTG
>JASLSL010000100.1 GCA_030743445.1 Alphaproteobacteria bacterium | reverse complement strand
AGGCAATCGAGGTCGGCCGCACCCGTCTGCTCATCGCCGGCACGATTCTCACCCTCGCCTTCGCCACCGTCGGCTATCGCCTCGTCGACTTGGCGGTGCTGCAGGGGGCGGAGGAACCGCGCGTCGCCCACGCACCACGGTCGGCGACGATCCAGACCGACCGCGCCGACATCGTCGACCGGACCGGCGTCATTCTGGCGACCAGCCTGCGGACCGCGTCGCTTTATGCCAATCCACGCCGCGTCCTCGACCCGGCGAGCGCCGCGCGCCGGCTGGTCACCGTGATGCCACAGTTGGACAAGGTGGAGATCACCTCGAAGCTGAAATCCAAGCGCAGCTTCGTCTGGCTTGCCCGCAACCTGACCCCGCGCCAGCAGTGGGAGATCAACCGGCTCGGCATTCCGGGGCTCGACTTCCGCCGCGAGGCGACCCGGGTCTACCCGCACGGCAACCTCGCGGCCCATGTGGTTGGTTTCGTCGACGTCGACGATCGCGGACTCGCGGGCGTCGAGAAGACCTTCGACGACGCGCTGCAGCGCCGCCATGCGCCGCTCGAATTGGCGCTCGACCTGCGCATGCAGTACGTGCTCTGCGGCGAGCTCGACAAGGCGAAGGACGAGTTCCAAGCGATCGGCGCGACCGGTGTCGTGCTCGACGTCCAGACCGGCGAGATCAGGGCGATGTGCTCGCTGCCGGATTTCGATCCCAACCGGGCCAGCCGCGCATCCGAGGACCAGCGTTTCAACAGCGCCGCCCTCGGCGTCTACGAGCTCGGCTCGGTGTTCAAGATATTCACCGTGGCGATGGCGCTCGACGCCGGCATAGTCAAGCTGAGCGACCGCTACGATGCGACCAAGCCGCTCAGGGTCTCGCGCTTTACGATCCGCGATTACCACGCCAAGCGACGCTGGCTCTCGGTCTCGGAAATCTTCATGTACTCGTCCAACATCGGCGCCGCGCGCATGGCGGTCGACGTCGGGGCCAAGGCGCAGCGTGCTTTCCTCGGCCGGGTCGGTCTGCTCGACGCGGCACCGATCGAGCTGCCCGAGGTCGGCGCCCCGATGACGCCCCGGGTTTGGCGTCCGGTCAACACAATGACCATCGGGTTTGGCCACGGCATCGCGGTAAGCCCGATCCAGTTCGCAGCCGCCGCCGCTGCAATGGTCAACGGCGGCGTCTATCACCCGCCGACCCTTTTGAAGCGGGACTCGGCCGCCGCGACCGGCAAGCGGGTGATCTCGAAACGAACCTCGAACCAGATGCGCCGCCTGATGCGTCTCGTCGTCGAGCACGGCACCGGCCGGAAAGCCGCGGCCACGGGCTACCTCGTCGGCGGCAAGACCGGCACCGCGGAGAAGCAGGGACACGGCGGTTATCGCCGGCGCGCGCTGTTGTCCTCGTTCCTCGGCGCCTTTCCGATCAACGATCCGCGCTTCGTCGTGTTGGCGGTACTCGACGAGCCGCGCGGCAACGCCAAGACCCAGGGCTACGCGACCGGCGGTTGGGTCGCGGCCCCCGTCATCGGCCGGGTGGTGCGCCGGATCGCCCCCTTGGTCGGCATCAACCCGATCGACGAGGCTGCTCCCGGCGTCCGGCGTGACCTCGCCATCGACCTGAAGACCGAGGGACGGCGGCTTGCGTCTTTCTGATCTTGCGGATGGAGCTGATTTGAAGCTGGAGACCGACCAACACGACGTCGACATCGCGGGCCTGACGGCCGACAGCCGCCTGATCCGGCCGGGCTACCTGTTTGCCGCGATCCCGGGCACCCGCCTCGACGGCCGCGACTTCATCGCCGACGCAGTGGCGGCGGGCGCCGCCGCCGTGCTCGCCCCCCGCAACGTAACGCCCGACGCCCTCGCGCCGGGCGTTTCGCTTTTGAGGACCGACAATCCCCGCCGTGCCTTGGCGCGAATGGCATCGGCGTTCTACGGCAGACAGCCGGAAACCGTGGCCGCGGTCAC
Organism: Alphaproteobacteria bacterium; assembly: GCA_030743445.1. Classification (GTDB taxonomy): domain Bacteria; phylum Pseudomonadota; class Alphaproteobacteria; order UBA8366; family UBA8366; genus JASLSL01. The sequence goes on along the minus strand of JASLSL010000100.1, from coordinate 7,529 downwards.
CGGAACCAACGGCAAGACGTCGGTCGCCGATTTCACCCGCCAAATCTGGACCAAGCTCGGCCATCGGTCGGCGAGCCTCGGCACCCTCGGCCTGTCGGGTCCCGGCATCGCGGAGCGAGGCAACCTCACGACCCCCGATCCGGTCGAGCTTCACGGCAAACTCGCCGAGCTTGCGGACCAGGGCGTCGATCACTTGGCCGTCGAGGCCTCGAGCCACGGGCTCGAGCAGTTTCGGCTCGACGGTATCCGGATTGCGGCGGCGGCCTTCACCAATTTGACCCGTGATCATTTGGATTATCACGGGTCGATGGAGGACTACCGCGCGGCCAAGCTGCGGCTGTTCCAGGAATTGCTGCCTGAAGGCGGCGCGGCCGTACTCAACGCCGAGAGCCCGGAATTCATTGCCCTCCAGAAGATCGCCGAGTCGCATGGCCTGAGGGTGCTGAGTTACGGAATCGCCAAGGGCGACCTGCATTGCGGACACGCCACGGCGCAGGCCGAAGGCTGGGATTTGGAGATCGACGCGATGGGCGAGACCTTCGCCCTCACCTTCCCTCTGCCAGGCGCCTTCCAGGTCGACAACGCGCTCGCGGCACTCGGGCTCGCGATCGCCTGCGGCGCCGTCCCGAAGGACGCCGCACCGCTGCTGGCGGAGCTCGAAGGCGTCAACGGCCGGCTCGAGACCGTGGCACGACTGCCGTCGGGCGCGCGCGTCCTGGTCGACTATGCCCATACGCCGGACGCGCTCGAAAATGTCTTGAAGGCGGTCCGGCCGCACACCTCCGGACGCCTCATAGTGGTGTTCGGCTGCGGCGGCGACCGCGACGCCGGCAAGCGTCCCGAGATGGGGGCGATCGCCGCACGCCTCGCCGATAGCGCCATCGTCACCGACGACAACCCGCGGACCGAGGACCCGGCGGCGATCCGCAGCGAGATTCTCGCCGCCTGCCCCGGTTGCACCGAGGTCGGCGACCGGCGCGACGCGATCGGCGTCGCGATCTCGAAGCTTCGCGCGGGCGACGTTCTCGTCGTCGCCGGTAAGGGCCACGAGACGGGGCAGATCGTCGGCGACCAAATCCTGCCGTTCGAGGACGCGGCGGTGGTCCGGGAATATATCAAGGGGGACGACGCGTGACCGTGTTGTGGAGCCATAGCGAAGCGGCCGCGGCCACCGGCGGGATGAGTGCGTGCGAGTGGCACGCCACCGGCGTCTCGATCGACAGCCGGGCCAATCTGTCGGGCGATCTGTTTGTCGCGATCCAGGGCCCCAACACCGACGGCCACCTCTACGTGACGCAAGCGCTGGAGCGGGGCGCCGTGGCCGCCATGGTCGCCGAAACCTGGGCCGAGCGCCCCACGGGGGCACCGCTGTTGATCGTACCGGACACCATGGCGGGGCTCGAAAGCCTGGCCCGCGCTGCACGCGCGCGCAGCGCCGCACGCGTCGTCGGCGTCACCGGCAGCGTCGGCAAGACCGGGACCAAGGACGCGCTCGCCCTGGCGCTCGCCTCGCAGGACACGACCGCGGCGACCCAAGGCAACCTCAACAATCAGTGGGGCCTGCCGCTCTCGCTCGCGCGCATGCCGAAGGAAACCGCCTTTGGCGTGTTCGAACTCGGCATGAACCACCCGGGCGAAATCCGGGATCTGTCCGCCATCCTCCGTCCGGACATTGCCGTGATCACCATCGTCGAAGCGGTCCATCTCGGCTACTTCGAACGGGAAGAGGACATCGCCGACGCCAAGGGCGAAATCTTCACCGGCATGGGGCCCTCGGGCGCTGCGATCTTGAACCGGGACAACCGTCACTACGCCCGGCTTTTGGGCCATGCACGGATGGCGAAGATCGAGCGCGTGATGAGCTTCGGCGCGCACGAAAAAGCCGACGTCCGATTGCTCGATTGGCAAGCGGAGGATTCGGGCGGACGCATCGTTGCCGAGGTCGAAGGCGAGCGCATCGACTACCGGATCGGCGCCGCCGGCCGGCACTGGGCGCTCAACAGCCTCGCGGTGCTCGCCACGGTGCGGCTGCTCGACGGCGACGTGGCGCGGGCTGCGGATGCATTGGCCGAGCTCGGCCCCGGCAAGGGTCGCGGCCTCAAGCATCGGGTCGAGACCGCCGACGGCACCTTCGAGCTGATCGACGAAAGCTACAACGCCAACCCGGCGGCGATGCGCGCCGCGATCGCCGTACTGGGCGCGACCGGGCCCGCGCCCGGCGGCCGGCGGATCGCCGTGCTCGGCGACATGCTGGAACTCGGCGACGACGCCAAGCGGCTGCACGCCGAGCTAGCGCCGGACCTGGTGGATGCGGGAGTCGATCTGGTCTTCACCGCGGGCGCCGACATGGCGAGCCTGGCCGCCGCCCTGGCCGACCCCATGATCGCGGGCCACGCCGACAACAGCGACGCGATCATCGCTCCCGTCCTCGCCATGGTCCGCCCCGGCGACGTCGTCACCGTCAAGGGTTCGCTCGGCAGCCGCATGGCCCCGGTGGTCGACGCCCTGCTCGCCCTCGCACTGGAAACCGATCCCGGCCTGCCGAAGGCCGTGAACGGGAATTAGGGGGCGCCGATGCTGTTCAATTTCCTGGCCCCGCTGTCCGAGCAGTTCCTGTTCTTCAACCTGTTCCGCTACCTCACCTTCCGGACCGGTGCGGCGATCATGACCGCGCTGATCATCAGCTTCATCCTGGGGCCGGTGATCATCAATTGGCTGAAGTCCCAGCAAAAGGGCGGTGCGCCGGTGCGCGAGGACGTGCCCGAGGGTCATCTCAAGAAGGCCGGCACGCCGACCATGGGCGGATTCCTGATTCTGCTGGCTATCACCATCAGCACGCTGCTGTGGGCCAACCTCAGCAACGGCTATGTGTGGATCGTCCTCTTGGTCACCATCGGCTTCGGCCTGGTCGGCTTCGTCGACGATTACCTCAAGCTTTCCCACTCTTCCAAGGGGTTGCCGGGCAAGCTCAAGCTCGCGCTCGAGATCTTGATCGCCGCGATTGCAGCCTACTGGGTGCTGGCGCTGTCGCGCGAGCCGCTCGCCGCGACGCTCGCCGTGCCGTTCTTCAAGAACCTGCTGATCAATCTCGGCTGGTTCTTCATTCCATTCGCGGCCTTGGTCATGGTCGGCGCCTCGAATGCGGTCAACCTGACCGACGGGCTCGACGGGCTCGCGATCATGCCGGTCATGATCGCCGCCGCCTGCTTCGGCTTTATCTCCTATCTCGTCGGTAACACCATCTATTCGAGCTATCTGCAGCTCCACTACGTGCCCGGAGCCGGCGAGCTCTCGGTATTCTGCGGCGCTATGGTCGGGGCCAGCCTCGGCTTCCTATGGTTCAATGCACCACCGGCGATGGTGTTCATGGGCGACACCGGCTCGCTCTCGGTCGGTGGCGCCATCGGCGCGATCAGCGTCATCACCAAACACGAACTGGTGCTGGCGATCATCGGTGGCCTGTTCGTGCTCGAGACCGTCTCGGTGATCGTCCAGGTGGTTTCGTTCCGCCTGACCGGCAAGCGGGTTTTCGCGATGGCGCCGCTGCATCATCACTTCGAGAAGAAGGGTTGGGCCGAGCCTACTATCGTCATCCGTTTCTGGATCATCGCCTCGATCCTGGCGCTGATCGGCATGTCGACGTTGAAGTTGAGGTAGCATCGTGATCGACCTCTCGATATACGCCGGAAAGACCGTCGCCGTGATGGGGTTGGGTCGCTCGGGCCTCGCCACGGCCGAGGCGTTGCTCGCCGGCGGCGCCGAGGTTCGGGCGTGGGACGACAACGCGGCGCCGCGCGATGCAGCGGCAGCGGCCGGCGTGCCGATCCACGACCTCGCCGCCGAGAACTGGGACGACGTCGGGATGCTGGTGTTGAGCCCTGGCATTCCGCACACCTGGCCCAAGCCACACCCGGTCGCCGCCACGGCGCGGGACGCGGGCGCCGAGATCGTCAGCGACATCGCCCTGCTCCACCGCGCCGAGAGCCAGGCCGGCTATATCGGCGTCACCGGCACCAACGGAAAATCGACGACGACCGCGCTGATCGGCCACATGTTGAAACGCGCCGGACGGAACATCGAGATCGGCGGCAACCTCGGAATCCCGGCGCTGGCGCTCGACGTCATCGAACGGCCGATGACCTACGTGCTGGAACTCTCGTCCTATCAACTCGAACTCGGCGAAGCGATTCCGTTCGATGTCGCGGTGCTGCTGAACCTATCCCCCGATCACCTCGACCGTCACGGCGGCATGGCCGGCTACATCGCCGCCAAATCGCGAATCTTCGAGGCCCAGCGCGCGGATCAGACGGCTGTCGTCGGCATCGACGATCCCCACTCGGCGAAACTGTTCGACGCACTGGTCGCGGCGGGGCATCAACGGGTGGTGCCGATCTCGAGCACCGGCAAGGCGACCGGCGGCATCTACGTCCGCGAGGGCACGATCTACGACGACACCGAGGGCGGCGACGAGCCGCTCGCCTCGCTCGACGGCGTCGATGCCCTGCCGGGCCTGCACAACGCGCAGAACGCGTCGGCCGCCTGTGCCGCGGCGCGCGCCGCGGGCTTGGCGGCGGACGAGATCGCCGGCGCGATCATCAGCTATCCCGGCCTGCCGCACCGCCAAGAGACGGCGACGACGATCGACGGCGTGCGCTACGTCAACGACTCCAAGGCGACCAACGCCGAGGCCACCGCCAAGGCACTGGCCTGCTATGACGCGATCTACTGGATCGCCGGCGGCCAGGCGAAAGAGGGCGGAATCGACGCCGTGTTGCCGTATCTGCCGCGGGTGCGCCGCGCCTATCTGATTGGCGAGGCGGCGGGCGACATGGCCCGGGCGCTCGACGGTCTGGTCGACACCGATCTCTGCGGCGATCTGGACACCGCGATCACCCGCGCCGGCGCCGATGCCAAGTCGGACGGCGAGAACGACCCAGTGGTGTTGCTCTCGCCAGCCTGTGCGTCGTTCGACCAATTCGACGATTTCGAGGACCGCGGCCGCGCCTTCTGCCGGCTCGCCGCGGCCTTGCCCGGCGACGCGCGGGATGTCCGCAACGACGGCGGAAAGGGCTGAGCGATGGCGATCGCCCGCACCGATACCTCCGTCCTCGGCCGCTGGTGGTGGACCGTCGACCGATGGACGCTGCTTGCCCTGCTGCTGCTCGCCGGGTTCGGGATGGTGCTGGCGATGGCCGCGAGCCCACCGGTTGCCGAGCGCCTCGATCTGGATTCGCTGCACTTCGTGCGGCGCCACGCGATCCTGTTGCTGCCGGCGCTGATCATGATGGTCGGAATCTCGCTACTGACCCCGCGCCAGACCCGGCGCATTGCCGTCATCGCCTTGGTCGGCGCGCTGGCGTTGTTGGCGTTGACCCTGGTCGTCGGCACCGAGATCAAGGGTGCGCGGCGCTGGATCACGGTCTTCGGGCTTTCGATGCAGGCTTCAGAATTCGTCAAGCCGGCCTTCGCGGTCGTCGCCGCCTGGATGTTTTCGGCCCACCGGCTCGGCCAGGCGGTGCCGGGCAACGCGATCTCGATGGGCCTCTTTGCCCTGGTCCTGGCTCTGCTGCTGGCGCAACCGGACGTCGGTCAGGCCTTCGTCGTCAGCGCTGTGTGGTTCGGCCAGTGGTTCCTCGCTGGCCTGCCGATGGTCTGGGTCGCATTGCTCGTCGCCTTCGGGGTCGCCGGACTGGTCGCCGCCTATTTCATCTTCCCCCATGTCGCGAGCCGCATCGACCGGTTCCTCGATCCGGCCTCGGGCGACAGCTACCAGGTCGACCGGGCGATGGAGGCGTTCGTCAACGGGGGGCTTTGGGGCCGTGGCCCGGGCGAAGGCACGGTCAAGGCGCATCTGCCGGACGCCCATTCGGACTTCATACTGGCGGTCGCCGGCGAGGAGTTCGGGTTGATCCTTTGCCTCGTCATCGTGGCGCTTTTCGCCTTCGTCGTACTGCGTGGCTTCATCCGGGTGCTGCAGGTCAACAATCTGTTCGTCGTGCTGGCGGCGGCGGGCCTGCTGACCCAGTTCGCCCTGCAGGCGTTGATCAATATGGCCTCGACCGCCAACCTGATGCCGACCAAGGGCATGACCCTGCCGTTCATCTCCTACGGCGGCTCGTCGCTGATCGCGCTCGCCTTCGGCATGGGTATGCTGCTGGCATTGACCCGTAAGCGTCCGGGTGGAGGTGCGGCATGACCGGTATGCAGCGACCCATCGTGCTCGCCTCCGGCGGCACCGGCGGCCACATCTTCCCGGCCCAGGCGCTATCGGCCGAGTTGCAGGCGCGCGGATACCGCTTGGCGCTGATCGCCGACCGGCGTGCCGACGCCTACAACGGTGCGCTCGGCTCGATCGAGGCTTACCGTATTCAAGCCGCCGGCCTGATCGGCCGCAGCCTTTCGGCGCGAATCTCGGCAGTCTTTCGCCTCACCGGCGGATATTTTCAGGCGCGCCGTCACCTCAAGGCTCTCCGGCCGCTCGCCGTCGTCGGGTTCGGCAGCTATCCCTCGGCGCCGACAATGCTGGCGGCAACGCACCTGAAGATCAAGACCGTGATCCACGAGCAGAACGCGATCCTCGGCCGCGCCAATCGGATGCTCGCGTCGCGCGCGACCCGCATCGCGACCGCGTTTCGCTCGGTCGCCAACATGCGCGAGACCGACCGCGACAAGGCGGTCTGGACCGGCAATCCGGTGCGGCCGGCGGTCGTCGCCATGCGCGACCGTCCCTATCCGGAACTGACACCGGACGGCCCGATCAATATTCTGATTTTCGGCGGCAGCCAGGGCGCCCAGGCGTTCGACGAGGTCGTGCCCGCGGCCCTGGCGGCCTTGTCCGAGGAATTGCGCCGTCGTCTCCGGGTCGTCCAGCAGTGCCGGCCCGAGGGCCTCGAGACGGCGCGCGCCACTTATCAGTCCGCGGACATCGCGGCCGAGACCGCGCCGTTCTTCGACGACCTGCCAGCGCGGATTGCCGCGGCCCACTTGATGATTTGCCGCAGTGGCGCCTCGACCATTGCCGAGCTCGCGGCCACCGGCCGGCCGGCGATCATGGTGCCGTTCCCGCACGCGACCGACGACCACCAGAAGGCCAACGCGGAAGGGCTCTGCGATGCCGGCGGCGGCTGGATGATCGAACAGGAGATGTTCACGCCCGTGAAGCTGGCCGAGCGGTTGTCGGCTCTGCTGTCGCTCGGTCCCTCGCTCGCGACCGCGGCCCGGTGCGCGGCGCGCATGGGCGCGCCCGAGGCCGCAGGACGGCTGGCCGATCTGGTCGTCGGCGTGATCGAGGACAACGGCGACGGCGCGCTCGACGTGGTGCGATTCCACGACGGCGAGATCCAGTACGGCACCTACCGTCCGGCGGGCCGGATGACCGCGGTACGAGCCGGCACCGGCCGCTCCACCGAGGTCACCTACGGCCCGGCGACGGAGGAGGGCGAGTCCAGCAAGCCCGGCGCCCCGTCCGACGCGCACGACCTCGCTCGCGCCGACGTGGTGAAGACCTTGCACACCGTCGACCACGTCTC
>JASLSL010000099.1 GCA_030743445.1 Alphaproteobacteria bacterium | reverse complement strand
ATGCGCGGCATCTTGATATCGAGAATGGCGAGGTCGACCGGCTGGCGCGAGATGCCGCGAAGCGCATCCTCTCCGTCCGCATAGGTGCGCACACTATAGCCTTCGGCCTCGAGCGCCATGGAGACGGAGGTTAGGATGTTTCTATCGTCGTCGACGAGCGCGATCGTTTGCTGCATCGAATCCTCCAAGACCAAGTGTAGCACCACGTGGCGGGGCGTCACAATCGCGCCGGGTTGTGGCAGGAATGAGGCGGCCGCGGGGCGTTCCCGGGGCAGGCGGCAAATTGTCCCAAACCCCCGGAACACGCGCTTTCGTGACACCGCTGCGGCGATTTGTCCACTCGCGGAGGGACCGCGGCGGGCGTTATCAATTCGGCACGGGGCAGACGCGGGGAGTAGATGCGGGGGGCATCTGCGGAGGATATCCGAAAATTTCGGGAAATTTCGGGAACACATGAAGCGCACGCCTTCCATCGTCCTGATCGGCATCATGCTGGTGGCGCTCGCCGCCATCGCGGTGACGGCGTTCGTCGCCTGGAACCGGATCACCGCCGGGACTAAGGTCACCGTCTCCTCGCCGATGGGATTCACCGCCGCCGTCGATATCGGCGGCGCCTTCGAGCTCACCGGCCATCACGGGCGAACGGTCAAGGACGGCGACTTCCGCGGCCGGTTCATGCTGGTGTTTTTCGGCTACGGCTATTGCCCCGACGTGTGCCCGACGGGCTTGGCCACGGTCGCGGCGGCGCTGGATGCGCTCGGCGACAAGGCCGGCCGGGTGCAGCCGCTGTTCATCACCGTCGATCCGGCGCGCGACACGGCCGAGTTCCTTGCCGATTACGTCGGCCAATTCCACCCCAAGTTCGTCGGCCTAACCGGCACGGAAGCGAAGATCGCGGATGTCGCCAAGAAGTACCGGGTCTACTATCGCAAGGCCGAGAACGGCTCGGCGACGGACTATCTGGTCGATCACTCGTCCTTCGTCTACCTGATGGGTCCGGACGGCAAGTTCCTGACCATGTTCCGCCACGCCATGAGGCCGGACGACATGGCGGCGGCGATTGCGTCCTATATCGCCAAGGCCAAGGGTGGGGCCGGAACCGGAAAATCTGGATGAATCACGGGTTTTGACCGGCTTTGCCCGCATGGGGTATCGTCGGTCGAACGACAGGGAGAGCGACATGGAACAGGCGACGACACTGACCCACGGCAAGAGGCTGTCCGAGCGCGCGGGCGCCGCGGTACTCGCCGCCATGCTCGGCGCATTCCTGATTCTGGGCGTCGGATTTGCGCAGCCGGGCGCGCTGCACAATGCGGCGCACGACACCCGCCACGCTCTCGCCTTTCCCTGCCATTGACTCCTCCGAGCTAAACGTCCCGCCGGTCTGATGACGGAGCAGGATCGACAAGAAGAAGCGCCCGGCCCGGTCTGCCGGCGGTTGATCCGCGCCGCCGATCGTGCGGCGCTGGCGACGGTAGAGCGGGAGCGCGAGAGCTGGCCCTACGCATCGCTGGTCCTGGTCGCCTGCGGCCACGACGCGAGCCCGGCGGTGCTGATCTCGACGCTCGCCGACCACACAAAGAACATCCTCGCCGACGACCGGGTCTCGCTGCTCTACGACGGCACGGGCGGGCTCGACGATCCGTTGACCGGCGCCAGGGTCAGCGTCCAGGGCCGGGCCGTGGCGACCGAGGACGAGGCCTTGCGGGCGCGCTACATCGCCCGGCATCCCAGTGCCGCGGGCTATGTCGACTTCGCCGATTTCTCGTTCTACCGAATCGAGGTCGTGCGCGCTCATCTGGTCGCCGGCTTCGGGCAAATCCATTGGGTCGAGGCCGATGACGTGATCTTGGACGCGTCGGCGGCCGCCGAGCTCGCCGCGGCCGAGCCCGGCATCATCGAACACATGAACGACGACCACGGGGGTGCCATCGACCTCTTCGCCAATGTCCTGCTCGGGCGGCCGGGCGCAGGCTGGACGATGACCGGAATCGACCCGGAAGGCGTTGATTTGCGCCACGGTGGCGAGGTCGCGCGGCTCGATTTCGACCACCCGATCGCCGATGCCGGGGCCGCCAGGACGGCGCTCGTCGACCTCACCGATCGCGCCCGCATGGGCGGCTGATCCGACGGCGCGGACCGGACCGCGGATGTCCGCGGTTTCCCGGCGAATACCCGAGTCCAGTGTGGCGTTATGTAGCTGTTGCATCCGCCCCGACACACGGCTAACAATCCAAGGGCGGCGTTGGCCCGCCGCGACAGGGGCAACCGACGACACAGTCGATCGGCGCGCGGGGAGGACAGGTACCGGTGCAGCACATCAGTAAATTCGGCTTGGAGAATCACGGCCTCAACAACCTCGGCGACGTGCATTGGAACGAGGGGGCGGAGTTTCTCTACGAGAAGACCGTGACCCAGGGCCGCGGCATCCTCGCCAAGGGTGGTGCCTTGGTCGTCGAGACCGGCAAGCACACCGGCCGCGCGCCGAAGGACAAGTTCATCGTCGAGGAACCGACGAGCAGCGACAACATCTGGTGGGGCGAGATCAACCAGCCGACGACGCCGGAGCGCTTCGAGAATTTGCGCCTGCAGATGCTGGCCTACTATCAGGAGCGCGAGATCTACGTGCAGGACCTGATCGCCGGCGCCGACCCGAATTACCAGTTGATGGTGCGGGTGATCAGCGACAGCCCGTGGCACTCGCTGTTTGCGCGCAACATGTTCCGCCGGCCGAACCAAAAGGAGATGGCGAACTTCGTGCCCGAGTTCACGGTCATGAACGCGCCCTATTTCGAGACCGTGCCGGAACGCGACGGAGTCAATTCCGAGACCGCGATCATGGTCAATTTCGCCGAGCGCCTGGTGCTGGTCGCGGGCTCGCAATACGCCGGCGAAATCAAGAAGTCGGTGTTCGGATATCTCAACTACGTGCTGCCCGACCGCAACGTGCTGCCGATGCACTGCTCGGCCAATATCGGCGATGCGGGCGACGTCGGCATCTTCTTCGGGCTTTCCGGCACCGGCAAGACGACGCTTTCGGCCGACGGCACGCGCGCCCTGATCGGCGACGACGAGCACGGCTGGACGGACGGCGGCGTCTTCAACTTCGAGGGCGGGTGCTACGCCAAGGTGATCCGGCTCTCGGCCGAGGCGGAGCCCGAGATCTACGCCACCTGCAGCATGTTCGGCACGATCCTGGAGAACGTGGTGATGGACCCGAAGACGCGGATCCTCGACCTCGACGACGCGACGCTGACCGAGAACACCCGGGCTTCCTATCCGCTCGACTACATCCCCAACGTCGAGATGTCCGGCCGCGCCGGCCAGCCCGAGAACGTGGTCATGCTGACCGCCGACGCGTTCGGCGTGCTGCCGCCGATCAGCCGCCTCTCGCCGGACCAGGCGATGTACCATTTTCTCTCGGGCTACACCGCGCGGGTCGCCGGCACCGAGAAGGGCCTGACCGAGCCCCAGGCGACGTTCTCGACCTGCTTCGGGGCGCCCTTCATGCCGCGCCATCCCTCGGTCTACGCCAAGATGCTGGGCGAGCGCATCGCCAGGACCGGGGCCAAGTGCTGGCTCGTCAACACCGGCTGGTCGGGTGGCGCCTATGGCACCGGCAAGCGAATGGACATCGCCCACACCCGGGCCATGGTGCGCGCCGCGGTCGACGGCCGGCTCGCCGAGGTGGCGACCACGCCGGACCCGAACTTCGGTCTCAACGTGCCGGAGAACTGTCCCGACGTGCCGAAGAAGGTGCTGCAGCCGCGGACCACGTGGAAGGACAAGAAGGCCTACGATTCCGCGGCCCGCGACCTGACCCAACGCTTCGAGTCCAACTTCAAACAGTTCGAATCCTACGTCGACGACGGGGTCAAGAAGGCCGGCGTCCACGCGGCATGACAACCCTCTCCCCGCCGTGGGAGGGGGAACCTCACCGAGCGCGCCGTAGTCACCCTCTCCCCTGGCGGGAGAGGGAGGGACCCTGCCACGTAGTGGCTGGGAGGGTGAGGGGGATTCCGCCCCTCGGCCTTCCATATCCAGGCGTATGTCCACGAAACGCGCGCGGCGACTGCGACGAGATTCGACAGAAGCCGAGAAGCGGCTTTGGCGCATCCTGAGATCCCGGCAGTTCTTGAACGCCAAGTTCCGCCGCCAGCAACCAATCGGCCCTTATATCGTTGACTTCGTGTCGTTCGAGAAAAGGTTCGTTGTTGAGGTCGATGGCGGTCAGCATGCAGAAGATGACAGCGCTAGGACGTTGTATCTGCAATCCAGTGGATACCGTGTCATCAGATTCTGGAACAACGAGGTGCTGGAGAATATCGATGGCGTGCTTCATACCATCGCAACGGCAGTCGAAACCGAATAAGTGTCCCCCTCACCCGGCCGCTACGCGGCCACCCTCTCCCGCCAGGGGAGAGGGTCAGGCGGCTGCGCCGCCTTGGAAGAACTTGGAACTGTGGCCTTAGTCACGAACGGTCACATCAGTACCGTCAAAAAGCCATACAGACCCGTCAGAATAAGGCAGACCGTGTATGTTGGTCATTTCAACACACACAACTTTATCTTCTTGCCACCATGGGTTAATCGGGGTCGTACCGCCGTGTATTTTTTCAGCCATGATCGCAAAACTTAGCGTTGCGTGGTCTCGCGCGAACCCAGCGCCAATAACCCTCTCCCCTTGCGGGAGAGGGAGGGGCCCGGCCACGAAGTGGCTGGGAGGGTGAGGGGAAGCCGGTCCCCCCTACCCGAAGAAGCCTTGCGCCGTCAGCGCGACGACGAAGTATCGCGCTGCCTTGCCCGAGGCGACGAGGGCCAGGAACAGCCAGAAATTGACCCGCAGGATGCCGGCGACCAGGGTCAGCGGATCGCCGACCACTGGCAGCCAGGCGAACAGCAGCGTCCACGACCCCCAGCGCTGGAACCAGCGCGTCGCGCGCGCCAGCGGAAGCGCCTTCACCGGGAACCATTTGCGGTCCTGCCAATGCAGACAGAACCGCCCAAGCAACCAGTTGACCAGCGCGCCCGCCGTGTTGCCGACGGTCGCGATCGCGACCAGCAACAGCACATGCGGTCCCTCGGTCGCGGTCAGCGCCGCCAGCACCGCTTCCGAGGAGAGCGGCAGGATCGTCGCCGCCAGGAAGGCGGAGAGAAACAGCGCGGCGTAGCCGGCGAGATCCATCAACAAGCCGTCACGGGAGTGTCACGGGGTCCGGAGCCTGGCGCTATTGCAGATCGAACTTCAGGCGCGGCGGTTTCTGCTTCAGGCTTTTGATGGTCCAGATGTAGATCCGGAGCCCGCCCGCCGGCTTGATGTCCTGCGCGTTGTGGTCCTTGACCAGGGCGTTGGTCCAAATGCGCAGCACGCCGTTGGCCTTGAGCCCGGCCTTCTCGAGCTGTTCGAGGGCGCGCGGGTTCGGGCGCCCGCCGAAGACGACGACGGTGCCGTCCGCGAGCCGCTTGACCCCGAGGAAGCGCGAGTTGAAGCGCACGAAGTCGAAAGTCTTCTCGCGCCGGATGTTGCCGCGGCGCTCGAACTTGACCTTGAACTTGGCCTTGCCGAGATACTCGATATTGTCGATCCCGCCGAAGCCCTTGTCGCGGGCCAGGTCCTTCCTGCCGTATTGGGCGCGCTCGGCGATGTCGTCGCCGGTGAGATCGCCCGACGCCATGCGCTGCAGCATCGAAAGATCGGTCAGGTCGCCGACGTAGCGGAAGGCGTAGTTGCCGTTGCGCTCGAGGCGGAGATCGGCGGCGAAATCGGTCGGCAGGTAGCACCCGGCGGCGAGCCCGGCCGCCGCCAGCAGCGCGATCGAAAACAACCGTTTCAACCTGGTCATCGGACTCACATGTGGCTCCATTCGCCCGGCGTGGCGGCGGTCACTCGCCGGGCGACCGCGCCAAGGCGACGCCGATCATCGAATCCCGGCCCACCAGGTCCGCGAGCTCGTCCTCGCCCATGTCCTCGCTGCCCGCCGGCCGCATCGGCATCACCAGGTAGCGCAGGTCGGCGGTGCTGTCGTGGACCCGGACCTCCATGTCGTCGCCGATCTCGGTGCCGAATTCGGCCAACACGGCCCGCGGCTCGCGCACGGTGCGGCTGCGGTAGGCGCGCGACTTGTACCAGTCGGGCGGCAGGCCGATCAGCGAGCGCGGATAGCACGAACAGAGGGTGCAGACGATGACGTTGTGGACTTGGCCGGTATTCTCGACCGCGCGGATCGGGATGTCGCCGGCGTCGATATCGAGCTCGGCCGCGGCCCCGTTGACGTCTTCCAACAGCCGCTCTTTGAAGTCGGGATCGACCCAGGCGCGGGCGATCAGCTTGGCGCCGAAGACGGGCGCGCGCGAATCCTGCCATTCGACCTGCTGGCGCAGCTCGTCGGCGGTGATCACGCCCTTGTCGATCAGCACTTCGCCGAGCGCCTCGGTCATCACCTGGTAATAGCCGACCGGCTGGTCCTCGAGGTCCGGCTGGCTCGGGTGCTCGTGCCGATGGCCGTCGCCATGACCATGGCCGTGGGTTTCGGTGCTCATGGGGTGTCTCCTTCGGCCGGCTCGAGCCAGTGCTCGAATATGTCGACGACGGCGGTGTCCTGCGCTTGGCCGGCATAGCCGGACCACAGCTCGGTCTGGCGGAACTCGACCCAGTAGAGCGGAATTTCGGGCCGGCCGTCGCGGCCGTAGGCGAGCTCCTCGGGGTTGGCGAACTCGCCGATCACCCGGGTTATCACGCCGTTGTGGCCGCGGATGAAGCTCGGCGTGCGGACATGGCCCGGCGGATGGGCGTCGCGCACCCGGACCCGGTCGCCCTTGGCGAAGCGCGCGGTCATTCTTTTGTCTCCTGCTCGGCCGTCCAGCGCGCCTCGACCTCCTCCATCTTGCGGCCGAGCTCGTCGATCGTGATCACGCCCTTCTCGATAAGCAAGTTGGTGGTCGAGGCGGCCCAGCGCTCGTAATAGCTCATCTCGTCGTAGGCCTTGGCGCCGAGCTCCTCGATGCCGCGGCGCAGCTCGTCGACGGTCATCATCCGGCGCTTGTCGTCGGACAGCAGCCGACGGATCGCGTCGATGCGCTTCTCCCACATCGAGTAGTCGTGCCCGCCCTGCTCGACCGGGCCGGCCTCCCGCCCGCCCATGTCGTGATGGCGCCGCGCGAAATCGCTCATCGCATCCTCCCGCCCGCTTGGCATTCGGTGCCCCCAAGTCGGTCGCCCAAGTATGAAGCCCCCGGCGGGTGCCATGCAAGCCGCCGGGGAAGATCGGGCCGGAATTCGGCGGAAAAGCTCAGGTCAATTCGTTCATCGCGTGGGTCGCGTAAGACTCGCGGCCCTGGAGGCGCTCATACCAGGCATCGAGGTTCCGCATCGCCGGCCGGCCCTCGACGAGCGTGTACCAGCGGAAGGCGGCCGCACCGACCGGAATGTCGCCGATGGTGAGGTGCTCGCCGGCGACATAGTCGCGACCCTCCAGGTGCCGGTCGAGGACCGACCAGAGCTGCTTGCCTTCCTCGATCGCCGCGGCGACCGCGTCCATATCGCGGTCCTCGGGCGCGTGGCGCACCAGGTTCCAGAAGATCGTCGTCATCGGCGGATGCAGGTGGGCGAGGTACCAGTCCATCCAGATGCTCGACTTGGCGCGCTCGCCCGGGTCTTGCGCCCAGAGCGTGCCATGGCCGTGCTTCTCGGCGAGATAGCGCACGATGGTGTGGGATTCCCACAGCACCACAGGGCCGTCCTCGATCGTCGGCACCCGGCCCATCGGGTTCTTGGCGAGGTAGTCCGGCTGGTCGTTGCCGCCGAAGGCGCCGCCGATATCGACGCGCTCGACCTCGAGGCCGAGTTCATCGGCGCACCACAGCACCTTGATCACGTTGATCGAGTTCTTGCGTCCCAGGATTCGCAGCATGGTTCCCTGCCTATTCGTTCACATCAACATAGGGCATCGGAATCGACAACCCCCTCACCCTCCCAACCACTCTTCGAGCGGTCGGGACCCTCCCTCTCCCTCGGCGGGGAGAGGGTAAGCGGCTCCGCCGCTTGGGGGGATGACCGTAAAATCCCTCTCCCCTGGCGGGAGAGGGTGGCCGCGTAGCGGCCGGGTGAGGGGGATCTCACACACATCGTTCTAGAGCGCTGTCGTCACTCCTCGTCGCAGATTTCGGCGATTTTCTGCCGGTCGAGGCCGACCGATCCGGCGGCGTCCATCAGCGCTTCCCAGGTCCGCTCCTCGATCTCGATGCCGGCGATCTCGAGCTCGGCGCGGCTGAGCCGCTCGGGATCGCCCGCGACCAGCACCGGCTCGGCCGGATCGGCGGGCGGCGAGGCCTTGACGTAGTCGATCACCGCATCGATCTCGCGCTTCATGAAATCGCCCTCGACCAGGTGCGCCGGGTCGATGACGATCGCCAGCATGTTGTTGAGCACCCGGTGGGTGCGCTCGTAGCTTGGCACCGCGGTGCCGCCGGCGGTCAGCACGCCGGCCAGGAGCTCGCACACCATGGCGAGGCCATAGCCCTTGTGCTCGCCGAGCGGCAGCAGCGAGCCGTGCGGTTGCTCGAACATCACCCCGGGGTCGTGGCTCGGCCGGCCTTGCGCATCCAGGACGTAGCCGTGCTCGAGCTCGCGGCCCTGCATCATCGCGACCCGCGCCTTGCCCATGGCGATCCGGCTGGTCGCCATGTCGAGGATGAAGGCCGGATGGTTGTCGGTCGCCGGGATCGCGACGACCAGCGGGTTGGTCGAGAGCCTGGGATCGGTGCCGCGGAAGGGGGCCACGAGCGGGGTGCGCCCGCGGACGTTGACGAAATGGATCGAGATCAGGCCGGCCGCGGCGCACATCTCGCCATAGGTGCCGACGCGGCCGATGTGGCAGGCGTTGGAGAGCGCCAGGAGCGCGATGCCCTCGGCCTTCGCCTTGGCGATCGCGAGCTCGGTCGCCTCCAGCGCCACCTTGTGGCCGTAACCCTGGCAGCCGTCGACCACGAGGAATGCGCCGTCCTCGCGCACCACCTCGGCGTGCTGGTTGGGGTCGAGCCCGCCCGCATGCAGCGCCTCGAAGTAGCGCGGGATCATGCCCACGCCATGGCTCGGATGGCCCGCCAGGTGGGCGTCGACCAGATGGTCGGCGACGATCCCGGCCTCGGCCCCGTCGCTGCCGGCGGCCTCCAGAATCGCGCGTGTCGCCGCGCGCAGTGTCATGTGTTGGATCAGCATGGACGACGGTTCCTAAAAGTCGACAGTGCCTAGCGCCCGTTGCAGCTCCGCCGGGCTCAACTGGAAGGGCGGGGTCGGCGGTTGGCCCGGCGCCGGCACCCGGGTCGCGAATCCGGGCCGCGCGATGTCAACCCGCCCGGCCGGGTTGCGGACGAACACGCCCTTGCCCGAGAGCAGCGCTACCAGCAACCGATCGGCCCGCTGTTCGCCCCAGAACTCGGTGCCGCGAATGCCGATCGTCCCGGCCGGCGTGTTGATTCGAAACGGCGCCCCGGCGATTTGCGCCAGGCCGCCCGAGGCCGCCTTGAACACGCCGGTGAACAGCGACAGCACGCCGCGGCCGCGCCCCGGGGCGTAGACGTAATGGTCGACCACCAGCACCACCCGGTCGCCGAGGATCACCACGGCGTCATCGGTAAGGCGGATTTCGAGCCGGGTCGCGATCCCGGTGGTGACCGCGTCGCCGACGAAGATTGCGCTCCCCTCGCCGAGCGGCCGCGGCGCCTCGCCGTCCTGGCGCGCCGTGGCGTCGCCCTTGACCCGGGTCACGGTGCCGGCGAGCTCGACCGCGCCGGCGGCGCCCGCGGTCCAGAGCGCGAGGACGAGGATCGCGAATATACGCAGGGTCACCGTCAATGCGCCTCGGCCCAATTGGCGCCGACCCCGGCCTCGACTTCGAGCGGCACCGCCAACTCGAGCGCCGGCCCCGCCGCTCCGGCCATGACCTCGGAGACCACGGCGATGGTATCGTCGACCTGGCCCGTCGGCGCCTCGAACAGCAGCTCGTCGTGCACTTGGAGCAGCATCCGGGCCTGGAGCTTGGCCTTGGCGAGCGCCGCCGGCACCCGGATCATCGCGCGCTTGATGATGTCGGCGGCGGCGCCCTGGATCGGCGCGTTGATCGCCTGGCGCTCGGCGTAGTTCTTGCGCGCGTTGTTCTTGTCGTCGATCGTCGGCAGGTGGATGCGGCGGCCGAACAGGGTCTCGACGAAACCCTTGGCGCGGCATTCCTCGACCGCACGGTTCATATAGTCGCGAATCCCCGGATAGCGCACGAAATAGGCGTCGATATAGTCCTTGGCCTCGCCGTTCGAGATGCCGAGCTGGCGCGCCAGGCCGAACGCGCTGATGCCGTAGATGATGCCGAAATTGATCCCCTTAGCCTGGCGGCGGACCATCGGGTCCATGCCTTCCTGAGGCACGCCGAACACCTGGCTCGCGGTCAACGCGTGGATGTCCTGGCCCTCGCGGAAGGCCTCGACCAGGGTCTCGATCCCGGCCATGTGGGCGAGCACCCTAAGCTCGATCTGGCTGTAGTCGAGCGAGACCAGCTTCGCGCCCTTGGCGGCGATGAAGGCGGCGCGGATCTTGCGGCCTTCCTCGGTCCGGACCGGGATGTTCTGCAGGTTTGGATCGGTCGAGGCGAGCCGCCCGGTCTGGGCGCCCGCCATCGCGTAGGAGGTGTGAATGCGTCGGGTGTCGGGGTTGATTTCCTCGACCAACGCGTCCGAATAGGTGCTCTTGAGCTTGGCGATCTGGCGCCAGTCGAGCACCCGGGCCGGCAGGTCGTGACCCTGCGCCGCCAGGTCCTCGAGCACGCCCGCGTCGGTGCCCCAGGCGCCGGTCTTGGTCTTCTTGCCGCCGGAAAGGCTCATCTTCTCGAACAGTATCTCGCCGAGCTGCTTCGGCGAGGCGATGTTGAACGCCTCGTCGGCGAGCGTGTGGATCTCGCCCTCCAGGTCGCCGAGCCGCTTCGCGAAATCCTTCGAGAGCGCCTTCAACGCCTTCGGGTCGACCAGGATTCCGGCGCGCTCCATCTCGGCGAGGATCGGGATCAGCGGCCGTTCGACGGTCTCGTAGACGCTGACCATGTGCTCGCGCACGAGCCGCGGCTTGAGCACCCGGTGCAGCCGCAGGGTCACCTCGGCGTCCTCGGCGGCGTAATCGCAGGCCTGCTGGAAGCAGCGAATCTCGCGCTGCTGCTCCTCCCTGTCCTCCAGCGGCTGGCCGCAGAATACCCGGATCAGGGGCGCCCCCAGAAAGGCGGCCACGTCCGCATCTTCCCGGGTCTGGGCAACCTTCTGCTCCAATTCCTCGTCCGAGCCCACAAAGTGCCCGCCCGAAGCCACATAGCCGATGGGCAGCCCGTAGCTGAGGCACTTCATCTTGATCCCGAGCAGATAGTCGGGATCGTTGGACTCAAACCCCCGGCTGCCGCGAAAATCGATTTGGTCCAATTTCAACTCGTAGGCATACTCTATATAACTCTCGATGCTCTCCAGTGTGGGCGGGTCGTCCTTGCCGAACATGGATGCGTATACGCCGACTTTCATTGCCTTCTCCTCTTTGTTAGGATGGGTATTACACTGTGAACGGGCATAAACTGAACTTTATTA
>JASLSL010000098.1 GCA_030743445.1 Alphaproteobacteria bacterium | reverse complement strand
GAAGCGCCTCGGCGTCCACGAAAGGCTCCTCGTAGCTCCAGACCGCGTTCTCCGCGACCTCGCCGCCGACATTCAACGACCAATAGCTGGCGTTTCCCTTGAACGGGCAATGGGTCTGCTGGTCCGTCTTTTCGAAGAATTCCATGCGCACGTCGTCGGTCGGGAAATAGTACATCGGCGGGACACGGGTCTCGTGGACGACGATCGCATTCATCGAATCCGCGACCCACGTGCCGTGGAACTCCACCCGCACGCGCTTCTCGCTGGGAACGAAACGAATTTCGTAGTCTGTGTTTTCCGAAGCCGGCGCGCCGCCCGACTCTGCATCTTGTGGCATCGATCTGTCCCCGGTGCCTGATCGCTAGAACAGACACCGCCTCTCCCTTGCACATTTTGACCGGGTGGGAATTCGATTACAAGAGTGTCGCGCCGCCTCCCGACGAAGCCGGTTGCGCACCCACGCATGGGGGATTCCATCAGCTCACGTTCCAAATTTTTCGGGAATTCGGTTCCGGGGGGCTGAAATCCATATGAGCCAACGATAATATGGCGCGAAGGTTCGCTGTCGACCGTTGGGGAGTGGAGATGAATCCGGTCCGGATACTGATCTCGATTTTGGTCGGGCTGATGCTCGTTTTGCCGCAGTCGGCAGACGCCAAGCGCGGCCAAATGGGCGGCAAGATGGGCGGCGGTGCCGCGTCCAAGACCAATCCCATGCGTCCCGACGCATCTCGCGACATCCAGGAGAAGGCCGGCCTCTTCAATACCGGCCTCAAACCGGTCTATCCGGCGACGGCGAAATGCCTCGAAGTCAAATCGTTGTTCGGCGATACCACGCGATACGACGGCAGTTCACGGGTCGAGTGGGCCAACAGCGGTTACCATAACGGCTTCGATATTTCCGCCGACGAGGGCACGCCGATCGTCGCCATCGCGGCCGGCGAGGTGGTGCACAAATTCACCGGCGGCCGGCTGGTCGGGCACCAGATCATCCTGCGCCACGCGCCGGCCGATACCGGCCTTCCGGTGTGGATCTTCACCAAGTACAAGCACTTCGACGAACTGCCGGCGCTCGAGGTCGGAGCACGGGTCGAGATGGGCCAGGTGCTCGGGCCCTCGGGCAATACCGGGACCGTGGGCGGTCATTTCGGCGCCTGGGGATATCCGCACCTGCACATGTCGGTCTATGTCAACGACACCGGCGAGTACCGCTCGATCCGGCGATCCGCGATCCCCAAGGACGTGCGCTTTCTCGACCCGTTCGCGGTCTACTTGAAGGGCCCGCCCAAACCCTTCGACAACCATGCGGTCAAGGCCCTCTCCGACGACGCCAAGGTCGTTCGAATCCCTTACAAGAGGACGGACGGCAAAGTCGTGCCCCAAGGGACAAAACTGGTCTGGCCGTTCATGTGCGCGCCCCGATAGGGCGGCGGTTCCATCCATCAATTTAATCGTTGGTTAACCGGTCTGCGATAGCGTCGGCCTGGGACGCGGAGTTATCGGGGGTGATGGCACATGACAACGCTGGCTCTAACAAACCTACCTCGGATTTCCACGCTCGATCTGGCGACCGCCGTTCTGGCGACGCTCGAATTGGTCAGTCCGTCCGCCGCGGATCATCAACGGCGCGTGGCGTTGATCGCGACCGGCATTGCCCAGGCGATGGATCTTCCGACCACCGAGCGGCACGACCTGTCGATCGCCGCCCTGTTGCACAATATCGGCGCCATCACGTCGCGCACCGGCCACGGTTTCGCGGACCGCGGTGCGGGGCGGCGGATGGGCGAGATCGGTCATCTGCTGTTGAGCCAGAGTAAGCCGTTCGAGGCCATCGCCGAAATCGTCCGGTATCACGAGTCGCCCTGGGACGAAGGCGATAACGCCGCGGAGGGCAAAGCGGTCCCGTTTGCGAGCCACGTGGTCCATCTCGCCAATCAGGTCGAGCAACTGATCGACCCGATGACGCGGATTCCCGATCAGGTCCAGTCAATCCGCGAGCGAATTCTGGATGCGGCGGAACGGCGCTATCATCCCGAAGCGATCCTGGCTTTTGTCGAATCCTCGCTCGACGACGGGTTCTGGCTCGACCTCACCCGGGGCGATCCCGAAGCGTTGCTCGCCGAGAGGGTAGGCGAACGGTACTGCAAATTGACGGTCGACGATTTGACCGACTTCGCCCATTTGCTCGGCTTGATCGTCGACTTCAACCGCGATGCCTTGGCCACGCACTCGTTCGCCGTCGCCGCGGCCGCGCTCGGCCGCTACGCCGGCCTCGAAGAGGCCCGGTCCCGCCGCCTCGAGGTCGCCAGCTACCTCAACAGTCTCGGCAAGCTGACGGTGCCGCAAACGGTGCGCGACCGACGGATCGCGTTGAACGCCGAGGAGCGCGATATCGTCCGCAGCAATATCCGCCAGGGCTCTTACGCTCTTGAGGAGACGCCGGGCCTGCGCGAGCTCGGCGCCTGGGCGGCCGACCATGACGGTGAAGCCAGCCCCGAAGGCTATCCTTTCCACCTGCAGGGCGACGCCGTCTCGCTCGAGGCCCGCATCATGGCGGTCGCCAACCGTTTCGTGGCGCTGACCGAGGACCGGCCGTATCGTCCGGCGCTGTCGCTGGACGACGCGAAACAGACACTTGAGGACTACGTCGAGTGCGAAATGATCGACGGCGAGTTGGTCGCCAAGATGATTGAAAACGTCGAGGAAATCGACAACGCGCGAAAATCCGCCGCGGCCGAGGACCGCGGCATCCATAGCCGGTTCCGCGACCTGGTCATGTCGGACGATCACGGCCCGGCAATGGACGCGACGGCGGTCGCCTGACTGAGGGGTTCCTTAAAAAAGCCGCCTTGCGACATCGGCGATTCGGGTGCAAAACATGGGTAACGGCCATGGCAGCCCCTGGGCCGTCTCTGGGAATACGCGCTTGGAGTCGACGGATGACCGCGCCCGAAGATTTGCCCTATAAGCTCAAGAAACGCGAGCTGATCGCCGAGACCAATGGGTTGAGGGTGCAGATACTGGCGATTGCCCCGGGCAAGAAGATACCCTGGCACTACCACACCGAAGTCACCGACACGTTTTTCTGCCTCGAGGGTCCGATGGTGGTCGAGACCCGGGATCCCGACGGAAAACACATCCTCGATCCCGGTGGCACCTGTGTCGTGCCCGTCGGCGTGCCGCACGTTGTCTCTGGCCTGGCGGGCGGCTCGTGCCGCTTCGCCATCGTTCAGGGGATCGGGGAGCACGATTTCATCTTGGCCGAGGACGATTGAATCCGAGGGGAGGAGAGTCGCCATGGACGACCAAATTCCACAGACTTTGATCGAGGAGGACCTCGGCGCCTGTGACCCGGCCGAGGCCGGTATGAACCCGGACAAGTTGGCCGAGGTGGCGGCCTTCGCCGAGGCCAACGAGACCACGGCGACGCGCGATCTCGCCGAAGGGCTCGCCTCGGTATTGGCGGTGCGCGAGCCCGCGCCCTGGAACGAGGTGATCGGTCCGACCAAGCCGCGCGGCGAGCCCAACGGACTGGTCCTGCGCGGCGGGCGCATGGTCGCCGAATGGGGCGACGTCGATCGCGTCGACATGACCTTCAGCGCGACCAAGAGCTATCTCGCGATCGTCGCCGGGCTCGCGGTCGCCGACGGCCTGATCCGCGACGTCGACGATCCGGTTGCGGGATACGCGCTCGACGACCGGTTCGAGACCGAGCAGAACCGGAGCATCACCTGGCGCCACCTGCTGCACCAAACGAGCGAGTGGGAAGGCACGTTGTGGGACAAGCCGGACCTGGTCGACCGGAACCGCCAGGTCGGGGTCGGCTCGGACAACTCGCAGAAGGGCACGCACCGCGACCTGCAGCGGCCCGGCACGTTCTTCGAGTACAACGACGTCCGGGTCAACCTGTTGGCGCTGTCGTTGATGGAGGTGTTCCGCCGGCCGCTGCCCGAGGTCCTGAAGGAACGCGTGATGGACCCGATCGGCGCGTCCGACGGGTGGCAATGGCACGGCTACGAAAACTCCTATGTCGAGATCGACGGCCAACGCCTGCAATCGGTCTCGGGCGGGGCGCATTGGGGCGGCGGCCTCTGGATCAGCAGCCGCGATCACGCCCGGGTCGGCCAATTGATCCTCAATCGCGGCAGTTGGGGCGGGCGCGAAATCCTGCCCGAGTCCTGGATCGAGGAGATGATCGCGCCGTCGGCCTGCAACCCGGGCTACGGCTATTTGTGGTGGCTCAACCGGAACGGCGAG
>JASLSL010000097.1 GCA_030743445.1 Alphaproteobacteria bacterium | reverse complement strand
GTCTTCTGGTCTTTATCGGTCTTGACGTCGGCGACGACGACCAGGTGGGTGCCCATGCAGCTCAAATACCAGCGGTCCTTGCTGTCGAACACCACGTCCTCGCCGGCCTGGCAGGTCGGCACGTCGATCTGCTTGATCCGGTAGGGGTTCCGGGTCAGGTCGATGACGTACATGCGCGGCTTACCGAGCGGCGTCACATAGCCCTTGGTCAAATCTTTGTTGTAGAAGATGTGGTGCGAGACGCCGTCGTTGGGCAGCGGATAGTCGGCCAGCCACTTGCCGTAATTGGCCGATTTCGGATCGACGTCGATGATCGCGATGCCCTCGCGCCGCGCCGCCGGCCCGGTCGCCATCTTGAGCTTCTTCAGGCTCTGCTCGGGCGCGCTCTCGTAATTGACCATCGCCAGGATTTCAGCCTGGGCGGTCGCCCCGAGCAGCAGCAGGCCCGCCATCAAGACGGGCAGAATTTTCATCGCAGACCTCATGGGAATCCCCTCCCTGTTCATTATTCGTCGGCCGGCGTCCCTGCGGCATCGGGACGCGGCTCTTGTCGATCGCAGATTCGCGATTGTAGCCTAAACTCGACTTTGCGGGTGCGAAATCCGATCGGCGGCGGGAGGAGACAGCATATGCGGGTGACGCGGAGACACGTTCTGGGCCTTGCGGCGGGGTTCGCCGTCGCGGCGGCCGGCGGTGGCCTGATCGCCGCCGAGCGCAAGATCGCCATCGCCAAGGGCCGGGTCGCCAAGGGCGACCGCACCATTCGGCTGGCGCAAGGCGACGAGGTGGCGCTCGGCTTCACCGCCGACGAACCCTTGGAGCTGCATCTCCATGGCTACGACATCAAGCTCAAGGTCGAGCCCGGGGCGACCGGCTGGCTGCGCTTCGAGGCCAAGGCCTCGGGCCGATTCCCGGTCACCGTCCACGGCGGCCACGGGGAGGCGAAATTGCACGGCCGCAAGAGCCGCGAGCGCGCCCTGCTGTATATCGAAGTACATCCGCGCTAAGTAGCCGTATGCGCCGCACCTCGCCTCTCAAATACTCGATCCTCTGCCTCGCCTGGCTCCTGCCGGGCCCGGCGGCGGCGCACGCCTTCGCCCAGCGCTACGACCTGCCGATCCCGCTAGGGCTCTACATCGCCGGGGCCGGGCTCGCGGTGGCGCTGAGCTTTGTCGTCACCGCGCTGGTGGTGCGCCGGCACGACGCGGGCTATCCGCGGCTGGAGTTGACGCGCCTCGGCCCCGGCCGCCTGTTGGTCCACCCGGTGGTGGTCGGGCTGATGCGCGCGCTCGGCGTCGCGGTGTTCGTGCTGATCGTCGCCGCCGGGCTGATCGGCACCCAGAACCAGTTCAAGAACATCGCCCCGACGTTGGTCTGGGTCATCTGGTGGGTCGGGCTCGCCTATGTTTCGGCACTGGTGGGCGACCTGTGGCGGCTGGTCAATCCGTTCGCGACCGTGTTCCGCTGGGCCGAGGCGTTGCACCATCGGCTTACCGGGGTCGAGCTTTCCGGCGCGCGGCCGTGGCCGAAGCCCCTCGGGGTTTGGCCGGCGGTGGCGCTGTTCTTTCTCTTCGCCTGGTCCGAGGTCGTCTGGTCGGGCGGCGAGAAGCCGTTCAACCTGTCGCTGATGATCCTGGCCTACGCGCTGATCGCCCGGACCGGGATGCTGACCTTCGGCCGCGAGGCTTGGCTTGCCAAGGGCGAGGCCTTCACCGTGGTGTTCGGCTTGCTCGCCCGCTTCGCACCGACCGAGGCGCGGACCGGCGCGGACGGCAGGCCCGAGTTCGCGCTGCGCCCGCCCGCGGTCGGCCTGCTCGCCGAGGAGCCGATATCGCCCTCGCTGATGGCATTCGTGCTGTTGGTGCTGGCGACGGTGACCTTCGACGGCTTCCGCGAGACCCCGGCCTGGGTCGCGATGTTCGACGCGGTGTTCGAGGCGAAGCCGCTGTTGCCGCTCCTGACCTGGCTGTACGACGCCGGGGTCAACCTGCCGGCCTTGGTCACGACGCTGGCGATGCTGCTGGCGCCGTGCCTGTTCTTCGCGGTCTACATGGGGTTCGCCTGGCTGACCCGGATGGCGGCGGGGAGCGGGCCGGGTGTCGGCGAGACCGCGCGGCGCTTCGTCCTGACCCTGGTCCCGATCGCCATCGCCTACCACCTGGCGCACTACCTGTCGCTGCTTCTGATCGCGGGCCAGCTGATCATCCCGCTGTCCTCGGACCCGTTCGGCTTCGGATGGGATTTGTTCGGCACCACGCTCTACCTGCTCGACATCAGCCTCGCGCCGGCCAGGTTCGTCTGGTACACCGCCGTCACCGCCATCGTCGCGGGCCACATCGCCGCGGTCTACTTGGCCCACCGGGTCGCGTTCCAAATCTACCCGGACCGCCGGGCGGCGCTGCGGAGCCAGATTCCGATGCTGGCCCTGATGGTCGGCTACACCATGGTCAGCCTCTGGATCCTCGCCCAACCGGTGGTCGCGGGCTGAGGGGCACCAAGCTGACCGATAACGACAGCATCACGCCTGCGGCGTGACCCTCACCCGCTCGCATTCGCTCGCCACCCTCTCCCGCAAGCGGGAGAGGGAAGAGGGGCGCGATCTGAAACCCCTCTCCCGTGTCGACGGGAGAGGGAGGGACCCGCCGCGAAGCGGTGGGAGGGTGAGGGGCCTTAGGGAAATATT
Source organism: Alphaproteobacteria bacterium (assembly GCA_030743445.1). Lineage (GTDB taxonomy): Bacteria > Pseudomonadota > Alphaproteobacteria > UBA8366 > UBA8366 > JASLSL01. Next base: position 8,045 of record JASLSL010000097.1, on the reverse strand, counting down.
GCCATTTCGCACCGTGTAGCTAGGCTTGCGGCCATGCCGTACGACAGCCTGCGCGATTTCATCGAGCGCCTGGAGCGCGACGGACGCCTCGAGCGCGTCTCGGCCCCGGTCTCGCCCGTGCTCGAGATCACCGAGATCCAGACCCGCTTGATCGCCGAGGGCGGGCCCGCGGTGCTGTTCGAGAACGTGGTCGCCGAGGACGGCGGCAAATACCATATGCCGGTGCTGGCCAACCTGTTCGGCACGGTCGAACGGGTCGCCTGGAGCATGGAGCGCGAGCCGGCTGAGCTCGCCGAGATCGGCGAGACCCTGGCCTTCTTGCGCCAGCCGGAGCCGCCGGCGGGATTGCGCGACGCGTTCGACAAGCTGCCGCTGGTCAAGTCGGTGATGGCGATGACGCCGAAGACGGTGAGCGTGGCGCCGTGCCAGGAGGTGGTGCTGGAGGGCGGCCTTATCGATCTCGCCAAGTTGCCCATTCAGACCTGCTGGCCCGGCGAGCCGGCGCCGATGATCACCTGGCCGCTGGTCGTCACCCAGGGCCCGGACCCGGAAGGCCATAAGGCGGACGCCTTCAACCTCGGCATCTACCGCATGCAGGTGACCGGGCGCGACACCACCTTGATGCGCTGGCTGAAGCATCGCGGCGGGGCCCGGCACTTCGCCCGTTGGAAGGACAAATACCCGGACCCGCTGCCGGCGGCGGTCGTGATCGGCGCCGACCCCGCGACCATCATCGCCGCCGTGACCCCGGTGCCGGAGGCGCTGTCGGAATACCAGTTCGCCGGCCTCCTGCGCGGCAAGAAGGTCGAGTTGGTCGACTGCAAGACCATCCCCCTCAAGGTCCCGGCCCAGGCCGAGATCGTGCTCGAAGGCCACGTCATGCTCGACGAATTGGGCGACGAGGGGCCCTATGGCGACCACACCGGCTACTACAACGCGATCGAGAAGTTCCCGACCTTCCGGATCTCGGCGATCACCATGCGGCGCGACCCGATCTACCTTTCCACATATACCGGGCGGCCGCCGGACGAGCCCTCGATCCTCGGCGAGGCGCTGAACGAGGTGTTCGTGCCCCTGCTGCGCCAGCAGTTCCCCGAGATCGTGGATTTCTGGCTGCCGCCCGAGGCCTGCTCCTACCGCATCGCCGTGGTCTCGATCACGAAAGCCTACCCGGGCCACGCCAAGCGAGTGATGATGGCGGTGTGGTCGTATCTACGCCAGTTCATGTACACCAAATGGGTCATCGTCGTGGACCATGACATCGACGCCCGCGATTGGAAGGACGTGATGTGGGCGATCTCGACCCGCATGGACCCGGCGCGCGACATCACGGTGATCGAGAACACGCCGATCGACTACCTCGACTTCGCCTCGCCCGAGCCGAGCCTCGGCTCCAAGATCGGGCTCGACGCGACGACCAAGATGGCGCCCGAGACCAGCCGCGAGTGGGGCCGCCCGATCCGCATGTCGCCGGAAGTGATCGAGAATGTGGATAGGATGTGGGCCGAGTTGGGCCTGCCCGGCAGCGGCAAGAGTATTTGGAAATAAATCCAACCACTTGCCAGGAATCGCATTCCCCGTTAAATTCCCGCCCCATGAAGACTGAAACCGGATACCGGCTACTCGACCTACGACTTACGGGCGCGGCGCTATAAGCGTCGGCGTTCGTTCGTTCTCGGTCCACCAGTCGGTAGTAGCAAGGTTTCACGTCATGTTCAGCGATCATAGCCACACCACAGATGTATTCGGCGATCCCGCCCCTTTGCGCGGCTTCGGCGGGCTTCTTCTATCGCTGCGACTTACCGGCGGCCATCGGGGCTGAGGCGGCCGCCCGGTGGCCGTATCCGCATCGCGCCGCGGATCACGCAACCAACGCAGCGAGTTGAAACGTTAGAAGAAGAAGGAATTGAGACCATGGCTATCATGCCCGTCGACAAATACAAGCCGTTCCCGCAGATCGATCTCGCGGACCGGGAATGGCCGTCGAGGACCATCACCGAGTGCCCGACCTGGTGCTCGGTCGATCTGCGCGACGGTAACCAGGCGCTGATCGAGCCGATGGGGCCGGAGCGCAAGCTCCGCATGTTCAACACCCTCTGCCGGATGGGATTCAAGGAGATCGAAGTCGGGTTCCCGTCGGCCTCCGACACCGACTTCGCCTTCGTGCGCAAGATCATCGAGGAGGATTTGATCCCCGACGACGTGACGATCCAGGTCCTCACCCAAGCGCGCGACGAGCTGATCCGCCGCACCTTCGAGTCGATCGCGGGGTCTAGGCGGGCGATCGTCCACCTCTACAACTCGACCTCGGGGACCCAGCGCCGGGTCGTGTTCCAGGACGACAAGGCGGGGATCAAGAAGATCGCGACCGACGGCGCCGAACTGATCCGGGAGCTGGTGACGACGGTGCCGGAAACCGAGGTGATCTACCAGTACTCGCCCGAGAGCTACACCCAGACCGAGCTCGACTACGCGCTCGAGGTCTGCGAGGCGGTGATGGACGTCTGGCAACCGACGCCGGAGAACAGGACCATCATCAACCTGCCGGCGACGGTCGAGGTCGCCACACCCAACCTCTACGCCGACGGAATCGAGTGGATGCATCGCAACTTCCAGCACCGCGACTGCGTGGTCCTCTCGCTCCATCCGCACAACGACCGGGGGACCGGCGTCGCCGCGGCCGAGTTGGCGGTGTTGGCGGGCGCCGAGCGCATCGAGGGCACGCTGTTCGGCAACGGCGAGCGCACCGGCAACGTCGACATCATCACGCTGGCGATGAACATGGTGAGCCAGGGGCTCGACTCGAAGCTCGACATGCGCGACATGCGCGAGTTGCGCTCGGTCGCGGAATACTGCAACCAGCTGCCGGTCCACCCGCGCCACCCCTATGCCGGCGACCTGGTGTTCACCGCCTTCTCGGGCAGCCACCAGGACGCGATCAACAAGGGCCTGAAGGCGATGGAGCAGTCCAACAGCCAAATCTGGGACGTGCCCTACCTGCCGATCGACCCGGCCGACGTCGGCGCCCATTACGAGGAGGTCATCCGGATCAACAGCCAGTCCGGCAAGGGCGGCATCGCCTACATCATGGAGACCGAGTTCGGCATCCAGATGCCGCGCAGCCTGCAGGTCGAGTTCTCCGGCGTGATCCAGAAGATCTCGGATCACACCGGCGAGGAGCAACGCCCGGATGACATTTGGAACGCCTTCGAGACGGAGTACCTCACCGCGACCTCGCCCTACGAGTTCGTCGACCACGTGACGACGATCGACACCCACGCCTCCGAGGTCCGGGTGATGACCGCCTCGCTCAAGAAGGACGGCAAGGCGGTCGAGCTCGAGGGCCGGGGCAACGGGCCGATCGACGCCTATGTCGACGCCCTGCGGAAGGATTCGGGCCGCGACATCAAGGTGTTCAGCTATTCCGAGCACTCGGTCGGCGGCGGCTCCGACGCCAGCGCCATCGCCTTCGTCGAGGCCGAGGTCGACGGCACGCACCTCTACGGCATCGGCCAGGACCCGAACATCGTCTCGGCTTCGCTGATCGCGGTGACCTGCGCGGTCAACCGGGCGATCCGCAACGGCGGCTGAGGGATCACGGGCGGCGGCGTACGGCGAATTTGCCGCCGCCGCCGCCCGCCCTCGCCTATAATCGCGGCCATGAACACCGGCGGCGCGATGACCTCGACCGAACTCGTCCAGTTCTACGGCGCGGCCCTGGTCGTCGCCCTGGCGGCGGCTTTCATCGTCTGGCGCGTCGTCCGGCGCCGCGGCCAGGAACGCCGCGAGCAGCAGGCGCGCGAGGAAGCGACCGGCAGGGTGCCGGCACTCGCGCCCGGCGAATTCACCCGCGCCCGTATCATTTTCTTCCTGGCGCTGACGCTACTCGCCGTCTGTATCTTCGTCTGGACCGTCGGATAGTCCGAAGAGCGTGTTGGACAGCGCCGCCCCGCCGCATTACATGTGTCTCGCAATCCGACCCTAGGGAGCACCGAGCGGACGCCATGACCGCCGACGAGAAAATGCTGGAGATGCTCGACGACCTGATCGAGCGCGCCAAGAAGGCCGGCGCCGACGCCGCCGATGCGGTCGCCATCGAATCGGCGGAACTGTCCCACGCCCAGCGCCTCGGCGAGATCGAGAAGCTGGAGCGCTCGGAAAGCCGGGACCTCGGCCTGCGCGTCCTGATCGGCACGCGCCAGGCGATCGCTTCGTCCTCGGACCAGAACGAAGACGCCTTGGCCGACCTGGTCAAGCGCGCCGTCGCGATGGCCAAGGCGGTGCCGGAGGACCAGTTCTGCGGCCTCGCCGAGCCGGCCGACGTCTTGGGCGGCGAGGCGGCCGATCTCGGCATTTTCGACCCGGGGGAGCCCACGCCCGAGGTCCTGATCGAGCGCGCCAAGGCGGCCGAGGAAGCGGCGCTGGCGGTCGAGGGGGTGACCAACTCAGAGGGCTCGGAGGCGAGCTGGGGACGAACCCGGATCGCGCTCGCCGCCTCGAACGGCTTTACCGGCGGCTATGCGGGCTCGCGCCACGGCGTCGCCGCTAGTGTCCTGGCCGGCGAGGGCACCGGCATGGAGCGCGATTACGACTGGGCGAGCGCGGTGTTCGGCGAAGACTTGGACGACCCGGCCGAGATCGGACGGAGTGCGGGCGAGCGCGCGGTCAGGCGGCTCAACCCGAAGAAGATGGACTCGGGGAAAGTGCCGGTGATCTACGATCCCAGGGTCTCGGGCGGGCTGGTGCGCCATTTCGCCGGCGCCATCAACGGCTCGGCGATCGCCCGCGGCACCAGTTTCCTCAAGGACAGCATGGACAAGAAGGTTTTCGCCGACGGCATCCATATCGTGGACGACCCGCACCGCGAGCGCGGGCTGCGCTCCAAGCCGTTCGATGCCGAGGGCTTGGCCAACGATGCGATGAACCTGATCGAGGACGGCGTGCTGCAGACCTGGATCCTGGACCTGCGCTCGGCCCGCCAACTTGGCCTCGCCAGCACCGGGCGGGCATCGCGCGGCGTCTCGGGCCCACCCTCGCCGGCAACGACCAACCTCTATATGGCGCCGGGCAAGGTCTCACCGGCCGAGCTGATGGCGGATATCGAGCAAGGTTTTTACATCACCGAGCTGATGGGATTCGGAATCAACTCCGTGACCGGCGACTACAGCCGGGGTGCGGCCGGGTTCTGGATCGACGGCGGCGAGATCGCCCACCCGGTGAGCGAGATGACCGTCGCGGGAAACCTCGAGGACATGTTCCTTGCCATGACCCCGGCCGACGATCTGACATTCCGCTTCGGCACCGACGCGCCGACGATCCGCGTCGAGGGCATGACCGTCGCCGGCGGCTAACCAACGGTCGTTGGCGAATTCCGTCGACCCCCTCACCCCAAACCCCTCTCCCGCGAGGGGAGAGGGGCTTTCGACGAGCCTTGAAAATCAACCCTCTCCCCTGGCGGGAGAGGGTGGCGAGCGAAGCGAGTGGGTGAGGGGGTGGTGCGTGCGACCGCAAGAGCGGGTATAGGATAGAGCCGAAAAATTTTCGGAGGGGAAGGCATAGATGCGGGAGTTCACCTACAGTTCGCAGCCGAGCCGGATCGTGTTCGGCGCCGGCAAGGTCGCCGCCCTGAAGGAGGAGATCGAGGCGCTGGGCGCCACCAACGTATTGTTCTGCTGCACGCCGGGCCGGCGCGAGGAGGTCGAGCGGCTGGCCTCGACCGTCGGCAACCTCGCCGCCGGCATTTGCGCCGTCGCCAAGCTCTACGTCCCGATCGAGGTCGCCGAGGAAGGCCGCCGCATGGCGCGCAAGGTCGGGGCCGACGCCCTGGTCTCCTATGGCGGCGGCACGGCGATCGGCCTCGGCAAGGCGATCGCCTTGGAGCACGACATTCCGCTGATCTCGGTCGTCACCACCTATTCGGGCTCCGAGACAACCTCGATGCAGGGCATGCTCGAGAACGGCGCCAAGGTGCTGCACAAATCGCCGCGCATGTTGCCCAAGACGGTGATCTACGATCCCGACCTCACGGTCGGGCTGCCGGTCGAGGTCGCGATCCCGAGCGGGATCAACGCCATGGCCCACGCGGTCGAGGCGTTCTACGCCGAGGGCGCCAACCCGGTGTCCTCGATCATCGCCGAGGAAGGCATTCGCGCCATGGCCTCGGCCCTGCCGCGGATCGCCCTTGACCCGGCCGACGGCGAGGCGCGGGCCGACGGGCTCTACGGCGCGTGGCTCTGCGGCGTGCCGTTGGTGACCACCGGGGTGGCGCTGCACCACAAGGCGTGCCACGTGGTCGGCGGCTCGTTCGACCTGCCGCACGCCGAGACCCACACCGTCATCCTGCCGCACGCGACCGCCTACAACGCCGAGGTCGCGGGCGATGCGATGGCGCGGATCGCGGACGCCCTCGACGCCGAAGACGCGGCCGGCGGCATCTTCGATCTGTTGCAGCGGATTGGCGCGCCGACCGCGCTCAAGGACCTCGGCATGCCGGAGGACGGGATCGACAAGGCGGCGGAGGCGATCGTCGCCCAGCCCTACTTCAACCCGCGCCCGGTCGAATTGCGTCCGGTCCGGGCGATGCTGGAGGACGCGTGGCACGGCCGGCGACCCCGGACCCACTGAGCCCGCATGACCAACGCCTTCCGCATCGCGGTCCTGCCCGGCGACGGCATCGGCGTCGAGGTGATGGACGCTTGCCTCGTGGTGCTGGAGCGATTGCAGGAACGGACCAAGGCCTTCGCGCTCGAGGCCGAGACCCTGCCGGCGGGTGCGATGTGCTACCGCGACCACGGCTCCGACCTCCCCCACGAGACCATGCGGAAATCCGCCAACGCCGATGCGATCCTGCTCGGCGCCTGCGGCTGGCCCGAGATCCGCAAGGCGGACGGCACCGAGATCGCGCCCCAGCTCGACCTCCGCGAGAACCTGGAACTCTACGCCGGGGTCCGGCCGATCCGCGCCATCCCGGGGGTGCCGCTGCCGCTCGCCGACCCGCGCGCCCGGGACATCGATTTCGTCATCCTGCGCGAGTCGACCGAAGGCCTGTTCAAGGGCCGCGAGAACGGCGAGGTGATCGGCGACGAGGAGGCGCGGGACACCCAGGTGATCACGCGCGCGACCTCGGAGCGTTTGTTCCGCTTCGCCTTCGAGCTCGCCCGCGAGCGCAAGGAACGCGGCAAGCCCGGGCGCGTGACCTGCATCGACAAGGCCAACGTGCTCGCCTCGATGGCGTTCTTCCGCAAGATCTTCTTCGAGATCGCCGCCGAGTTCCCGGACTGCGAGGCCGACACCCACTACATCGACGCCACGGCACTCGACCTGGTACGCCGGCCGTGGGACTTCGACGTGATGCCGACTGAGAATATGTTCGGCGACATCATCTCCGATTTGGCGGCGGGACTAATCGGCGGCATGGGCTTCGCGCCCTCGGCCGATATCGGCGCGGAAAACGCGGTGTTCCAGCCCTCGCACGGCACCGCCCCCGACATCGCCGGGCAAGGCATGGCCAACCCGACGGCGATGATCCTCTCGGCCGCGATGATGCTGGCGTGGCTCGGCCGCCGCCATGGCGAGGACGGTTGCCTCCAGGCGGCGCGGCTCCTGGAAGGGGCGGTCGACGCGGCGTTCGGCGAGGACGGACTCCGCACCGCGGATTTTGGCGGGCCGGACGGCACCGCCGAGGTCACAAAGGCGGTGATGGCGCGGATTTAGGGACCACCCCCTCACCCCAGACCCCTCTCCCGCGAGGGGAGAGGGGCATTACGTCGAAGCTGGATCGATAACCCTCTCCCCTGACGGGAGAGGGTGGCGAGCGTAGCGAGCGGGTGAGGGGGACTTCCCTACAACCTGGCGAGACACGCCGCGGCGGCGGCGTCGAGGATCGATTCGGTGTCGATGCCGAATGCCTTGTAGAGGTCGGGGAGGTCGCCCGACTGGCCGTAGCTCTCGACACCCAAGGGCGCCACCCGCTGGCGGCCGACCGAGCCGATCCAGGACAGCGTCGACGGCGGCCCGTCGATCACCGTGACCAGCGCCGCCCGAAC
>JASLSL010000096.1 GCA_030743445.1 Alphaproteobacteria bacterium | reverse complement strand
TCGTCGAGCTGTCCCTCCAGCTTGGTCTCGGCTTCCTTGCGCTGGGTGATCTCGTATGCCCAGCCGAGCCGCGCCGGCCTGCCTTCGTATTCGATCTCGGTGATCGTGAACAGGCCCCACATCGCGCTGCCATCGGCCCGCTCCAACAACATTTCGTGGTTCGTGACTGGACTCCCGGACATCATCAGCTCGTTCATTTCTTCAGACTTCGCGCCGTATCCTATATCGGTCGGCGATTTGCCGACGATGTCGTCCTTATTCAGGCCTATCATCTGGGCGACGCGGGAATTGGCGAACACGATTCGCGGGTCGTCGTCCATACGGGTGATCCACACGCCGACCGGGCTCTGCTCGAGGATGCCGAGCAGCCGCTGCTCGCTCTCGCGCACCTGCTCCTCGACCTGCTTGCGGTCGGTGATGTCGGAATAGGTGCTGACGAACCCACCGCCCGGGATCGGTCCGCCACGGACCTCGATGAAGGTGCCGTCGGGGCGTTGGCGCTCGAATTCGTGGTGGCTGAAGTCGTGCGCGTTCTCGACTTTCTCGTCGAAGATCTTCTCTGGATCGCCGGGTCCGAATTCGTTGCGCTCGACGTCGTGGCGCATGAAGTTGGAGAACGGCCGGCCCTCTTCCAGCATTTCGGGCGTATAGCCGCGGATGTCGACCAGCTTGTCGTTCCAGGTGACGAGGTGAAGGTCCTTGTCGAAGGCGATCACCGCCTGCGCCATGCTGTCGAGGACCGCCTTCAAGAGGTCCGATTTCTGTGCAACCTCGGCGGTGCGTTCTTCGACCGCCATCGAAATCTTTTCGTGCTGGGCGAGCAGGAATCCGATGAACAGGGTCAGGACCACGGTGCCGACGATGCCGCCGATCAACACGAAGGCAGCGAGGTCGGTCACCGGCCCGCCGCGGAATTTTGGCGAGATATCCCAGGTGAACTCGAGCTGCGACTTGGCGCTCAACGACCGGATCGACACGCTCTTGACCGTGTCTTCCGGCGGTTTCGGCCGGCCGTAAACGAGGGCCGATTTCGAACCGAATTTCGCCCCCGCGATACTCACCGATAGGCGGAGCGACATGCCGTCCGGATCGCGTAGCTGGAACAGGCCTTCAATCATTTTATTGAGGTCGACGAGCGCGATCAGAACGCCTTCCATGTTTTCGTTTCGGGCCTCCAGCGTCGCCAGCCCCTTGGTTCGCCCGGCATTGTCCCGATAGGCGGCGCCGAGAATGACCTGGCCGGGAAATTCCCGTGCCGCCGCGATCGCCTTTGACGCCGCCGGAATCCCGCTCAAATCGGAGCCGATGGCGAACTGGCCGGAGTCGTCGCTCGACATCTCGATCCGCCATTTCCCGCCCTCGTTCTGCGTCAAGAAGGCGATCGATGCTGGGAAGAACTCGCTCTGGCTGTCCTCGAAGCTGTCGACCGCATCGAGGAACTCGTCCTCGGTCACGTTTTCGGAGCCGTTGAACATGGCGCCGAATCCCTGAAGCGGCGCGTAGGACAGGTCGAGCCAGAACAGCATCGTCGAGGTCAACCGATCGGCCGCCCGCTCGCCGCGTTCCGCCCAGGCAGATTCGGCTTCCGACACCATCGATTGGTGGGTCGCGTAGGTCGCGCCGACGCCGATGATGAGCAACACCGCGAGGATCGCTCCCTTGACCAGCGATCGGCCCATGACGAACATGGTCAACGGCATGAAGACCAGGACCCCGGCGGTGTCGCCGAGCCACCACGTGGCCCAGGTGAAAGCCGCATTCTGCCATTCCATCAAACCGGCCAGGCCGAGGCTCGGGACGCCGATACTGGCGCTGACGAGGCACATGGCGACCGCGATGCCGCCGAAACGGACCGCATCATTGAGATTGTCGACCGGATTGTCGGCCTCGACGAACCGGCGCATCAGAACCCAACCGAGCAGAGGCTGCAGACACGAGCCGACCGCGATACTCACCGCGGCCAAGACGCCCGGCAAGAAATCGGTCGTTCCCTCGGCTAGGCCGAAACCGTGAAAATTGATGGCGAACGCGCCGATCCAAATGCCAACCAGGCTGCGCGGCCCGATCATCATCAGGACCGCCAGCGCGATGCCCGAGGGCGGCCAAACCACGGTGACGTTGCCCGGCTGGATCGCCATGACCTGCCCGACGTAGCCCATGACGAAGTAAACGATCGCGATGATCGCGGCTTCCACCGCATGCTGGAGGGGTAGTACGGCTGGATCCCGATGTTCGGTCATCGCAGCAGCCCTAATTCACGTCGAACGTCGCGCGGAACCCGCGCGGGGGCAATGTGGTGCTTTGGTCGAAGTTATCGATGTTCTGTTGGTCGAACACCAGAATCTTTGGCCCGACGTGTTTCAAATAGGGTTTGCGCTCCAATATCCGCACCATCTGGTCGAGCGCGATACGGCCCTGGATCGCCGGCGAATCCGTGGGCGCGCCGAGGATTTTTCCGCGCTTGATGCCGCGAAAGACGCCGGGGCTGAAATAGTAGGCGACGATCTTGGTCCGCTTCGAAAACCCGTGTTTGCGCACCAGCTTGATCGCGGCCTCGGCGGTCACACTGGTGCCGACGATGTAATCCAGGTTCTTGTCTTGCTTCAACACCTCTTCGACCAACTTTCCTTGCGTCGACTTGCCGGTGTCGCCGTAACGGGTCGCGACGATTTCGATGTTGGTTCCCTTTAGCGCCGCCCTAAATCCCGCGTCCCCGACCTTGACCCAGCCGGCGTCCTTGGGGCCGGGGAACCAGGCGACGCGAATTTTCCGGCCCGCTTTGTTATGCCGCTTGCCGATGTAGCGCCCCGCTTGATATCCCACGTCGTAGAACGCGGCCACCGATTTCGCCGAAATCTTGTCGGACGACATGCCGTTGATCATGTCGATCACGGGAATTTTCTTGGCTTGAAGCTCGGCGACCAGGTCGTTAACGCCATCGTACTTGATGGCGCTGACAATAACGCCGTCCGCGCCATCGGCGACGCATTTGCGAATCTGCTCGATCTGCACCGGCTGGTGGTCGTAGCCGCCGGCCTCGCGTAGCTGCATGGTGACGCCGAGGCGTTTGGCTTCGCTGGCGATGCCGAAATTCGCCGCCATCCAGTAGGCGTCCTTCAAGTGCGGTATCGAAACGCAGATTCGCCATTTCTTCGCGGCTTTTTCCAACGGGACGTAGTTCTGCTGGGTTCGCGGGCTGTCGGCCTTGAAGGGCGGGTCCCAGACCTCGACCGGGAAGGGATACCACGGCGCATCCGCGACCGCGGGCGCCGCCAGGCCAAGCGTGGCGACGAGGGAGAAGACGGGCCCGAGCCAACGCCGCGTTATGTTCGTTCGAGCGCCGTTCATTCCACGATCTCGTATTCGGAATCCTTGCCCATGCCCTGCAGGAGATCGTTGATCTCCTTCTTCAGGTCGATCATCCGCAGTTCGCGGCCGACCGCCAGCTTGTTGAACTGCTCGAGCTCCTCCAACTTCTCGCGCAACTCTTCTTCGGCCTGTCTGCGCTCGGTGACGTCGTTGCAAATAGCGACGATGCCGCCACTGGCGGTTGGCGCGCGCACGAGATCGATCACCCGGCCGCTCGGCATATGGTCCTCGAAATGGCGGATGCTGCTGTCGCCGTAGCCTTCGATCCGCTGTTCGATCTGCGTTTCCACATCACCGGGGCCGAAATCGCCGCGCTCGGCGCGCAGCCTGATGAGATCGGACAGCGGCAGGCCCATGCGCATGATTCCGTCCGGCAATTCATAGAGTTCGATGACCCGGTCGTTCCAGAGCTGGAAGTTGAGGTCCTTGTCGATCATGAAGAGACCGCCCGACAATGCGTCGAGGGCGGTGCGGAGCTGGGCTTCCTTTTCACCCAGTTCGGCTTCCGCCTCCCTGCGCTCGGAAATGTCGATGACCCAATTTACCCGCGCCATTTCGCCGCCGAATTCGATCGAACGGACGTTCAGCAGGCTCCACCATTCCTCGCCGTTCTCGCGCCGCCGCTTAACCTCGAAATTGCTGACCGCCCCCTCGCGCTCGAACATTTCCTTGATCCGTTCGAGGTCCTCGGGGTCGACGTAGGATTCGGCAACGTTGCCTTGGGTAAAATCGTCGGCCTACTCCGCGCCGAACAATTTGAGGACTCTCGGGTTTACGTAGATTCGCTTGCCGCTCTCGACCGATACGATGGCGACGCCGATTGGGCTCGTTTCCAAAATCGCCGTCAGGCGCCGCTCGCTCTCGCGCAACTCCGCCTCGGCCTGCTCGCGCTCGTCGATCTCGCGGCCGAGCCGCCGCGTCCACAGGACGAATACGACGATCACCACGACCGCGACGGCGCCGATCCCGCCGCCCCATTTGGCGACGGTCGCGACATCGAGACCGGTGACCAGGCTGACGCTCAACGCCTTCTCGCGAAGTGCGGCGTGCTCCTCCTCGGTGATCGCGGCGAGCGACTTTTCGATCATGCTGGCGAGCTCGGGCCAATCGCGCCGGACACCGATCGCCTGGGTGTCGTGGGCATAGTCGGTCTGCGCCGCGATCTTCAGGTTGGCGAAGCCGAACTTCTCGATCAGATAGCTCGCGACCGCGAGGTTGCCGACATAGGCGGTGGCCTCGCCGAGCGAGACCGCGCTGAGCGCCGCCTTGGTGGTCTTGCGCGGGTCGATCTCGATTGCCGGATGGTCACGCGCCAGCCGCTTGTGCATGATGAAGTTGTTCTCGACCGCGACCTTGCGGCCATAGAGGTCCTTCAGCGACTTGATGGCGTCGCCTTCCTTCTGCGTCACGATAACGGAAGGGAATGACAGGTAGTCCCGCGTGATATTGACCAGCTTTTCGCGTTCCTTGCTGCGGGCGATGGTCGGCAGCAGGTCGAGCTTCTCGAACTTAGAGATGCTGCTCAGCGCGTCGGCCCACAAAATCCGCACCGGCTTCAGTTCGAGGCCGAGATCACCCAGAATCTTGCGGACGTAGTCGAGCGCCAGCCCCTTGTTCTTGTCGTCCTCGACGTAATGGAACGGCGGCCAGGTGCCGACCATCACGCGCACCGACTTATGGCGTTTGAGCCACGCTTCCTCGGCCTGGGTCAGGCGCAATTTCGTGTCGTCGGCACGGAAGAACCGCAAATCCGGGTCGCGAATCCAGCGTTGCTCGATGCGCCGCAGCTCTGCGTTGGTGATGTCGTTGAAGCCCTTGTCGATGATCGCGAGCAGTTCCGATCGGCCCTTCTCGATCCCGGCATGGATCTTTTCGCGGATCAGCGCCTCGCTGCCCTCTTCGACCTCGCCCTGCAGACCCAGCCGGCTGACCAGGTGGTCGGTGATCAGGTCCTCGGAGATGAAGGCCTTGAAGTCGCCGACCAGCATCGCTTCCAGCAGCTTTTCGGTGTTGGCCATCGGGACGGCTTCGACCTTCGGGTGGTTCTTGCGCAGATAATTCTCTTGAAATGTGCCTTTCACCACGCCGACCTTGGCGCCGGCGAGCGAGTCGAGGGTCGGTTCCTGGGCCAGATCGGTTGGGAAGAACAGCCGCGATCCGGATTCGTAGAACGGTTGCGAGAAATCGATCCACTTGTCCCGCTCCTTGCTGCGGAACAGACCGAAGTTGATGTCGATCCCGCCGGAACGCAGCTTGTCCATCAGCGTGCCCCAGTCCGCGGCAAGGAACTCGATCTTCCGGCCGGTCTTCTTGGCCCACAGACGCCAAACGTCGACCAGCAGGCCGGCCGGCCTTCCATCCATTGTCAGAAGCGCGAACGGCGGAAAGCCGGGATCGATACCGACGATCAGGGTGTCGTCGGCCTTCGCGGCGCCGGATCGGCTGTCGCTGGATTGAGCCGCGGCCGGCCCGGTCCACGATATCGCCACCCAAAGGGCAAGCGTTATGACGGCGAAGCGTTTCAATTGATCCACCCAAACATTAGCGATTTCGGTATGTTACGACTTAGTTGGCCGAATCGGCAAAGCGAAATCCAATCCGCTGCGGGCGCCGTCTAAATTTGCGAGTAGCCGGAGCCGGCGGTCTCCACCCCGCGTCCGACCGCGTCCTCGATCCAGCCGAACTCCTTGAGAATCTGCTGGCTGTAGGCGACCCGCCCGTTGACTTTCTCCGGCGGCTCGGTCGCCAGCAGCAGCACCGCGCGCGCCATCATCAGCGGCGGTTCGCCGCGCGGATCGTCGATCCCGTCGACCAGCTTGTGGAACACGGTCCCGGGCGTCGGCACCACGCGCGACGGGGAGATCGCGGCGACCGTGATATTGCCGTGCGCCGAGAGCTCCTGGGCCAGGCCCTGGGTGAAGCGTTCGAGCGCCGCCTTGCTGGCCCCGTACATGACGCCGCCGCGGGCGTGCTGGTCCTCGTAGGGGCCGCGGCCGGGCCCGATCGCCGCACCCGAGCTGATGTTGACGATGGCGCCGCCGCGGCCGGACGTCATGTCCGGCAGCACCGTCTTGGAAAGGATGAAGGGCGCGTGGACGTTGATCTTGAAGGCGCGGACCCAGCGGTTGGTCGGGTAGTCGACGGTCGGAATGTAGTAGTTGAGGGCCGCGTTGTTGACCAGCACGTCGATCGGCCCATAGGCGGCCCTGGCGTCCTCGACCAGCGCCAGGCATTCGGGCTCCTCGGAGATGTTGGCCGCGACCGCCGTCGCCTCGCCGCCCGCCGCCGTGATGGTCTCGACCGTCCGGTCGAGCGAACCCTCGAGCGGGTGGTCGCCTTCCTGCACCGTCCTGGCGGCGCAGACCACCCTGGCGCCCTCGGCCGCGAACAACTCGGCGATCGCCTGTCCGATCCCGCGGCTGGCGCCGGTCACCAGCGCCGTCTTTCCGTCCAGCTTGCCCATGGCATTGCTTCCCCTATGTCGAGCCGACCCAGGCTCGCTTTATAGCAAGCGGGCCCGTGTCCAGCCACAGGGGTGTCGCCGGCGTTGCCGGCGACGGTTCCGCGATTTACGATGAATTCTCCCGTACTACACCACGTCCAGCATCTCCGTCACCGCCAGCGTCGCGATGTCGTGGAACTTGTGATTGTCCACGTTCTGCAGGTCGGCGAGGTTCGAGACGCGCGAATAGGTGTTCGAGACGATCACCTCCTCGCCATTGTCGCTGGTCCGGCGGATGCCGAAACGCACCCGCTCGCGTTCCTCGGGCGTCAGGTTCCCGACCAGGTTCTTGGTCAGCCAAACGGACCCGTTGCGGGCGAAATCGCTCAGCCGCGCGGCGCGATTGATGGTGTCGCCGAGGACCGTGAATTCCAGGTGCGTCGGCGTCTGGTAGGTGCCGAACCATTCCTGGCCCTCGTCGATCCCGGTGTTGAGCACCAGCTCGTTGGTCCAGTTCTTCCGCTGCCGCCATTCGTGGCTGACGCTGCGCATGGTCTCCTTCATCGCGTGGCCGCACAGCACCGCGTTCATCAGGTGGTTACAGTCCGGCTGCGGGAAGAAGTAATAGACCATGCCGTCGCCGACGTGCTTGCCGTGGGTCGCATAGTACTTGCGGAACAATGCGTCCATCGCGCCCCACATCTCGTTGATCATCTCGAAATATTCCTCGGGCGGCAGCTCGGCGCAGATCTTGACCGAATCCTGGATGTCGGCGACCAGGACCGTCAGCGGGGTGAGGAACGGGCGGCGCATCTTCAACAGGTCGCGGATGACCAGCTCGCGGCGCGCGAAAAACGCCAGCAGGCTGTCGCTGTTGCTGCCACTCGGCACGTAGGCGAAGACGATGCCCTCGCGGAACACCGAGGCGTAGAGGTCGTACCACTGGTCCTCGCCGCCGCGCGACGCCAGATTGATCTCGGTGTGATAGAGCGGAACCCGGCCGAAGGCCTGGGCCTCGTCGTAGATCGCCTCGAGCCGCTCCATGTCCTCCCGGCTGACGTACATGCCGAGCTTCTTCATCTCGTCCTTGGAAAACCTGTTCTTGGCGAGCGCGAAGTGGAACCGGACGATTTCCTCCCAGCTTTGCGACTGCACCAGGTTGCCGCTGTCGAAAAACAGCCGGAAGACATTCCGGTCGGTGATCTCCTCGGCAAGGCTGTCGGATTGTTCGAGGAATTCGGCAGCCTTGGGGTTCTGCCATTCGACCTCGAAGTTGTTGTTCACGAGGTACATCGGGTGGTCGATGTCCTCGAGGGTCACGCGTAGGCCCGGTGCGACGGCGGCCGGAAATTGCGCGACCTGCCCCGGCGTCGCCCCGTCCATCGACGGCGCAGCGGCAGCGGCGGCATGTATGTCCGCGGAGTTCGGCATAGTTCTCGTCCCCTCGTTCTGAGTCGTCTTCCGGGCGTTCTGCCCGTGCCTCCAACGTTGCGTTCGAAGGTGAGAGTCCAAGAGCAATCGGCGTACCAGGAAATCGACTCGGAGAGGTTGAAAATTGCCGTCGATAATTAACTGATTCTTAACCCGGAATCGAGTTTGTGACGGCGGTCACAAAGGCGGTAATTTCTGCCCCCGGCAAAAATTGCCTGGTAAAATTTGCCGCCCGGCCCGATTCGTTGACCTGCGAGGCTTTCAGCGCGCCGCTTCGTCGTCTGAATCCGGATCGACGGCGCTGACCAGCCGCTCGAGCTCCTGCTTGTAGAGCAGGTGTAGCGTCCGGCCCTTGCGCTCGACGATGCCGTCGTGGGCGAGATCGCCGAGCACCCGGGCGACGGTCTCGCGCGCGGTGCCCGCGCGGCCGGCGATCTCGGTCTGGGTCGGCATCGGCCGGACGAGCCATGCGTCCGCCGCCGTCGGGTCGGGTCTCGCCAGGCGAAGCAGTTCGACATAGACCCGTTTGAACGCCCGGAGCGTGCTGAGGTCCATGATCCGGTCGTCGCAGGTGCGGATGACCTGGGTCAGACGTTGCAGCACCTTCAGGCCGACGCCCGGATTTCCCTCCAGGAGTTCGAGGAACACGCCCGACGAAATCGACGCCAGGAGACAGTCCTCGGTCGCGACCACGGTCGCCGAGCGCGGTAGGCCGTCGATCGCCGAGAGCTCGCCGAAATAGCCGCCCGGCCGCACGTTGGCGTAGGCGATCTCGCGGCCGGAAAGCGAATGGTTGACGATCCGGACCGCGCCGGAGACGACGAAGAACACGTCGCGGTTCTCATTATCGCGCTCCAGGACGTGCTCGCCCCGGGCGTAATGCCGCCACCTGCAGCGTCGCTCGACCCCGAGCCGCGCCTCCGGCGGCAGGTCGGCGAGCAGGTCAATGTGTTCGAGGTTTCCGCTATCGCCGTTCGACACGATCCCTGATCCTCCGAGGGTGGAAATCTTACCTTATTGGCGCCTCGACCGTCTCGGAATACCTTCGCCGCCCGGGTGTTACTCCGCCGCTTGCGGCCGGTGGCCGACCGAATCCTCGTACTTGGCAAGTTCGGCCTCGCCGAGGAACTCCTTCTCCCACTCCATCACCTGGTCGAACCCGGCGAAGGTGTGGAAATCGCCGATCGGATGGTCGGTGAATTCCTTGTTGAACCGCTTTTCGGCGTCGGGCCCGTCCTCGTGCATCGCCACGGCGAGGTCGTAGACCGCCTTCATCTGCGCCCGCATCGCGGCGCCAGGTGCTATGGTGATGGCGATGCCGAGCTCCTGCAGCTCTGCCATGGTGAAGCGCGGCGAGATGCCGGTCTGGTTGTAGAGGATCGGCCCCTTGACCTCGGCGCAGATGCGCTTGACCTCGTCGACGTCGACCGGGCCCTCGACGAAGGCCATGTCGGCGCCGGACTCGAGGTAGGCGTTGGCCCGGGAGATCGCGTCGTCCAGCGTCCCGCCATGGGCGCCGCGCGCGTCGGTCCGCGCGATCAGCACGAAGTCCGGGTCGATCTCCTTGCGGGCATAGTCGGCCGCGCGGTACTTGCCGCAGGCCTCCTCGATCGGGATCACCTGGCGCCCGGCGACGTGGCCGCAGCGCTTGGGCACGATCTGGTCCTCGATGTGGATCGCGGCGACGCCGGTCTGGACGTATTCCTTGACCGTGCGGATGACGTTGATCGCGTTGCCGTAACCGTTGTCGGAATCGGCGATGATCGGCACGCTCGCCACGTTGGCGATGTAGCGCGCGTTGAGGTGCATCTCGGTCATCGTGGCGAGGCCGACATCGGGCATGCCGATGAGCGAGAGCGAGGTGCCGTAGCCGGTCATGTAGATCGCCGGAAAGCCGACCTGGTCCAGGATCTTGGCGCTCAGAGCGTTGTAGCAGCCCGGCACGAAGATCGACTTGCCTTCCTTCAAAATCTTGCGCAGTTGGGTGGTCTTTTTCATGGGATGGCTCCCTTCCCGGTCGGGTGTTCGAATTCCTTTGGCACCATAATGGCGCGGGTCGCACGCGGGCGCCAGATTCTATCTTCGCCCGGTAACACCCAATTGACTCCGGTCATTCCCAGCCATGTTCTTCTATCGTAATGTCGGCGATCCAATGTGAGTGGGAGCACACATCATGGCCGCACCGCAGCCGGGAATATTCATAGAAGGCAATCGGCATCACACCTTCCTCGAATACGCGACCGACGCGCCATCCGGCGACATCAAGGCGGCGGTGGCCGAATCCCTTAAGGAAGTGGGAACGACCCACACCGTGGTCGCCTTCGGTCCGGATTTATGGGCGCGTCTGGCGCCGGGAGCGGCGCCCGACGGATTGGCGCCGTTCGCGCCGATCGAGGGGCTCGACGGCAAGTCGGCGCCCTCGACCCAGCGCGACCTGTTGTATTGGATCCAGGGCGCGGGCGCCGACCATGTGTTCGACCGCATGCTGGCGGTCCACAACGCGATGCAGCCGGTCGGCGACCTCGAGCTCGAGCAACCGGGCTTCGTCTATCACGACTCCCGCGACCTGACCGGGTTCATCGACGGCACCGCCAATCCCAAGGACGAGGCGCGGCTCGAAGCCGCCCTGGTGCCCGACGGCGAGGCCGGGGCCGGCGGCGCCTTGGTGCTGAGCCAGCGCTGGGTCCACGACCTCGACGCCTTCAACGCCTTGCCGGTGGCCGAGCAGGAGCGGGTCATCGGCCGCACCAAGGCGGATAGCATCGAGCTCGAGGGCGACGCGATGCCGGCGGACTCGCACGTCTCGCGGACCGACCTGAAGGTCGACGGGGTGGCGATGAAGATCTGGCGCCGCAGCGTCCCCTTCGGATCGGCGGCGGAAGTGGGGCTCTACTTCCTGGCGTTCGCCTGCGAGCGCTTGCGCTTCGACGTGCAACTTGAAAGCATGTTCGGCGCGACCGGCGACGGCATCCGCGACCGCCTGACCGATTTCTCCCGGCCGGTCACCGGGTCGTACTGGTTCGCGCCCTCGGCGGCCGAGCTCGCGGCACTTTGAGGCGGATCGGGAAAGATTAGAGGCGATAGACCCGGGTCGCGGTGTCGTGGAACAGCTTGGCCTTCTCGTCGGCCGAGTAGTCGGCGGCGAGGCGCTTGAAGGAATTCCACAGCACGTTGTAGCTGCAGGTCACCTTGTCGACCGGGAAGTTCGATTCGAACATGCAGCGCTCGACCCCGAACGCCTCGATCGTGTGCTCGTAATAGGGCCGGGTCGCGTCGAGCAGCTCTTGGCTGGTCGGCGGGCGCGCCCGTTCGTGCCAGCCGAACCCGTTGACCTCCATGTTGATCCCGCCGAGCTTGGCCGCCACGTTGCCGCACGACGCCAAATCCGAAATATCCGCGCGCCATTGCTCGAAATACGCCTCGCGCTTGCCGGCATAGGGACCGACGCCGAGCGGACCGCCGAAGTGGTCGAGGATGATCGTGGTCTCGGGAAAGGCGCGCGCGAGGTCGGTCAGTTCAGGGATCTGCGGGTGGTAGCACCAGCCTTCGAAGCTGAGCTCGAGCTTTGCCAGCTGCGCGAAGCCCTGGCGGAACGTGTCGTCGAGATACAGGTGCTGCGGTGAATTGTTGCGTGACCGGGGGATCAATTCGTCGGCGTCCCAGGTGACGCTGTGGCGAATACCGCGGAACCGGCCGCCACCGGCATTGATGTGCGCCTCCAGCACGGGCGCGATCGCGTCCCCGTAGGACAGGTTGGCGTTGCCGACGATGCCCGCCGCGACCCGGGCCGGACCGTAGAGGCCCGAGGCGCTCATCGCCGCGATGCCGTTGACGAACTCGGTCTCGCCGATCACCCGCATCTCTTGCGCGCCGTCGGTCTTGTACATGGCGCCGCATTCGATGAAGACCGTGGAGGTCACGTTGTGGCCGCTATCGAGGTCCTCCAGGATGTCGCCCAAAAGGTAGCAATCCACCGGCCGGTCCTTGCGGAACTCCCAAAGGTGGTGGTGCGGGTCGCAGATCGGCAGCTCGGGTTCGAGCGTTTCCTCCTGCGAGAGGGCGAGCCAGTCGTTGTGGGTTGTCATTTTCGATCCTTATTTCTGCCGGGCGCCGTTATAGCACCTGGTTACTTGGCGACCACGCCGTCGACGATCTCGGGCGCCAAGCCGATATAGCCCGCCGGGTCGAGCAGTTCCTCGATCGCCGCCGCGTCGAGATGGGCCGAAACACGCTCGTCGGCCCCCAGCGCCGCGCGGAAAGGCACGCCTTCCTCCTGCGACTTCATCGCCACCTCGTAGACCACCTCGTGGGCGGTCTGCTTGCCGATCGCCTCGCCGAGCGCCAGCATCACCCGCTCCGACAGCAACAGCCCGCCCAGCAGGTCGGCGTTGGCCGCCATGCGTTCCGGCCGCGCCTCCATGCCTTCGACGACGAAGCGCATGCGATCGAGGATCGCACCGGTGTAGATCACCAGCTCGGGCACCGCCGCCAATTCGATGCGTAGCAGCCCGGCGTCGCGCTCGTCCTCGTGGAACAGCGCATCGGTCAGCGGCAGCATCATCCCGCGCACCAGCCGGGCCAGCGCGATCGACAACTCCGAGACCGACGGGTTCTGCTTGTGCGGCATGGTCGAGCTGCCGACCTTGCCCATGTGGAAGGGCTCGCGCAGCTCGCCGACCTCGGTCTTCTGCAGGGCGAAGACCTCGCGCGCGATCTTGCCCATGGTGCCGGCGAACTGGGTCAGGAGGAAGGCGATCTCGACGACCCGGTCGCGCGCCGAATGCCAGCAGATATTGGGCGCGGCGAGGCCGAGCTTCTCGAGTGTCAGGCGCTGCATCTCGATGCCCTGCTCGCCGAACGAGGCCATCGTGCCGACCGCGCCGGTGACGTTGCCGGTGAAGATGCGCTTCTCGGCTTCGGCCGCGCGCTCCAGGTGGCGATCGATCTCGTCGACCCAGACCGCCAACTTGTAGCCATAGGTGATCGGCAGGGCGTGCTGGCCGTGGGTCCGGCCGACCATCACCGTGCCGCGGTGCTGCTTGGCCTGGGCCGCGAGCGCCGTGCGGATCGCCGCGAGGTCGCCGATCATGATCGCCCAGGCCTCTTTGACCTGCAGGACCATGGCCGTATCCATGATGTCCTGGGTCGTGGCGCCGTAGTGGATGTACTCGCCGGCGTCGCCCTCGCAGATTTCCTCGAGCGCGCGAAGTGCGGGAACGATCAGATGGCCGGTGTGGGCGATGCCGGCGGCGATCTCGGCGAAATCGACCAGCTCCGCCTTGGCCTTGGCGCGGATTTCCTTCGCCGCCGCCGCGGGGATGATGCCGAGCTCGGCCTGCGCCTCGGCGAGCGCGGCCTCGATGTCGAACCACTTCTGGACGCGGCTTTGGTCGGTGAAGATCTCGGCGATATCCTGTGGCGCGAAGGCCGCGCCGAACAATTCGGAATCGATGATGTGGCTGGCCACGGGTTTTGCTCCCTTATGCTGTCGCGGTGGTTTGAGGGCAGGGTAGCCGGATTTCGCGGCGGCGCTCAATGTGCTAGCCTCGGGGCCGGTCGAAACGGGGGCGAGGGGAATTATGGCCGACGTCGATCCGTGGTGGGTGACGGGGACGCTGTTCGAGAACTGCAACTGCCAGCTTCTCTGTCCGGCCCACGTCTCGTTCAAGCAGAATTGCGACGAGGACCCGTGCCTCGGCTACTGGGGCGTGCAGGTCGACAAGGGCCGGTTCGGGCCGCTCGAACTCGGCGCGCAGACCGCGGTCGTGTTCTACTCGTCGCCGCCGCAGATGCACAGCGGCGGCTGGACCGTGAAGCTCTATTTCGATTCGGGCGCCGCCGAGGCCGAACGCGAGGCGCTGGAGAAGATCCTCACCGGCGAGGTCGGGGGCCCGTGGAAGATCCTCGCCAAGTTCGTTCTCGAGCGATTGGAGACCGCGGTGGCGCCGATCCACTACAACGACCGCGGTGACGAAAAGCGGTTGCGCATCGAAGGCGTGCTCGATTCGACCGTCCATAGTATGGAGAGCAAGAAGCACGGCCAGGCCGCCACGCTCGACAATCTCTTCAACGTCATCCACGCCCAGACCCAGTTCCTCGCCAACGGCTCGTCGCGCATGA
Organism: Alphaproteobacteria bacterium; assembly: GCA_030743445.1. Classification (GTDB taxonomy): domain Bacteria; phylum Pseudomonadota; class Alphaproteobacteria; order UBA8366; family UBA8366; genus JASLSL01. The sequence goes on along the minus strand of JASLSL010000096.1, from coordinate 11,418 downwards.
GCGACGGCGATTTCGACTGGGAGACCTGGGAGAAGCATGCGCTGTTTTCCGATTTCTCCTGGCAGGGCCCGTGAGGGCGCCGTGCTGGGGCGGGTTCTGACGCTTTCCAACCAGCGCCTGCTGCCGGTCCTAGGGCTCGGCGCGGTGGTCGCCGTCGCCTGGGTCTATCTGGTTTACATCGCCGCCGGCATCGAGGGCATGTCCCTCGCCGCCGCCAAGCCTTGGACCCCGGCGGAAGCGGCCATGATGCTGGTGATGTGGGCGGTGATGATGGCCGGCATGATGCTGCCGGGGGCAGCGCCGATGATCCTGCTGTTCGCCACCATCGAGCGGCGCCAGCGCGCGGCTGGCGAGCCGGCGTCGTCGACCGCGATCTTCGGCCTCGGCTACGTGATCGCCTAGACCGGGTTCAGCCTCGGGGCGACGGCGCTGCAATGGGCGCTGCACGAGGCCGCCCTGCTGACGCCGATGATGGCGTCGTCGAGCAAGACCTTCGCCGGGCTGCTGTTCGCCGCCGCCGGGCTCTACCAGTGGTCCGCCTTGAAGCACGCCTGCCTGCGCCATTGCCGCTCGCCGCTGCATTTCATCGTCCAGCACTGGCGCCAGGGGCGGTTGGGGGCGCTGCGCATGGGGCTGATCCACGGGCTCTATTGCATTGGCTGCTGCTGGGTGCTGATGGGGCTGCTGTTCGCCGGCGGGGTCATGAACCTGGTCTGGATCGCGGCGATCGCGCTGTTCGTGCTGGCCGAGAAGGTCTGGGGCGAGGCGGTGGCGCGGGCCAGCGGTGTGGCGATGCTCGGGGTCGGGGCCTACCTGCTGGTGGTTTAATTCAGGGACAAATTCGGGGACACCCCACTAATTGCAACTTTGCTTTTAATTCTGCATTTAGTGGGGTGTCCCCGAATTATAGGGGTGTCCCCGAATTAACTCCGAATTAACTAGGCGTGCTCGGCCTGCCAATCGTCGGGGGCGTCGAGGAACTGGCGCACCTTGGCAAGCGCCGTCTTGTCGAAATAGTCCTCCTCCTCGGCGCAGGCGACCACGTCCCACCAGTTGGCGAGCCCGTGGAGCGTGACCCCCGCCGCCGCCAGCGCCTTGATGCCGTCGGGGAAGATGCCGTAGTGGAAGATCACCACCGTGTGGGCGCATAAGGCGCCGGCCTCGCGCATGCCCTCGACGAAGGAGAGCTTGCTGCCGCCGTCGGTCGCTAGATCCTCGACCAGCAGCACCCGCTGGCCGTCCTCCAGGACGCCCTCGATCCGGGCGTTGCGACCGAAGCCCTTGGCCTCTTTGCGAATATAGACCATCGGCAGGTCGAGCCGGGCCGCGACCCAGGCGGCGAACGGGATGCCCGCGGTCTCGCCGCCGGCGATCACGTCGACCTGGTCCAGGCCGATGGCGTTGCGCACCAGGTCGGCCATCATCACCATCAGCTCGCGCCGGGCCTCGGGGAACGAGATCAACCGCCGGCAGTCGACATAGACCGGACTCTTCTTGCCGCTGGTGAAGGTGAACGGGTCGTCGGGCCGGAACAGCACGGACTCCGTCTCGATCAGGATGCGGGCGGTGGCGCGGGCGGTGTCGTCTTCGGCCATGGGCGACGTCTTTCTCCTTATTTCTCGGGCATCGGCAGGATGTCGGGATAGGCCTCGAAATGCTCGGCGTCGTCCGGGACATCGTAATAGTCGCCGGCCTCCGACGTGAAGATGTGGCGCGCGAGCTTGAGGCCCGTGGGCTTTTCCAGGTTGCCCGCGTTGACCACCAGGTAGTCGCGCTCGTCGTGATCGAAAAACAGGCTGGCGCCGCACTCGCGGCAGAACCCGCGGCGGCTTTTCGGGCCCGACTGGTACCAGGCAAGCTTGCCCCCGGCGTCCTCGATCTCGACCGTGTCGCGCCAGGCCGCACTGGCGTGCCACTGGCCGCCCGAGCTTCGCCGGCACTCGTTGCAGTGGCAGACGATGACGTCGCGCAACGGCCCGTCGACGGTATAGCTCACACCCCCGCAGAGGCAACGTCCGGATGCTTTCCCTTCGGCCATGACGGTCTCCCTGGTTGGCCCGCTGGCGGGCTGGCGCGCGATCCGCACCACGCCCCACAGCAATACAGCAATTCGTCATTCCCGCGAAAGCGGGAATCCATGCCTGAGCGGTCCAACCCGCGTTGTCGGTGCGGGGACAGGAGCGCTCAGGCGTGGATTCCGGATCGGCGCTGACGCACCGTCCGGAATGACGAGGTGTGGGCGAAGGCTGTAGGCGGGGCTCCGCCTAATTCGCCCGCTGTCTTGCCAAATACCGGCCGTCCTCGAAGCCGGCGAAAACGTCGTCGACCAGCGGGTGCTGGATCGCCTCGCCGCTTTCGTCCGGCGCCAGGTGGCGCTCGGCGACGTAGGTCGTGTGCTCGGCCCCGTGGACCAGCACGTGGTACCAGGGCTTGTCCCGCGGCGGGCGCGAGCGCGCCATCACGTCGTACCATTCCTCCGAGCCCTGGTACGTCGGGTCGACATCGGCGACGACCCCGCGATAGTCGAACCGCAGGTGGCGGATCACCTGGCCGACCTGGAACTTGGCGGTATGGGTGGTGGGCTCGCTCATCAGGGCCTCAGTCTATCCGCTCAATCGGCGGGCGGGAAATACCGGAAGGTGCAGTCGCCATAGGCCACCAGGTTGCCGAGCTCGTCGGTGATCTCGGTCCGGGCGAAGAAGATGCGCCGCCCGCCGCCGCGCACCTTGCCGTCGGCCAAGAGGCGCTTGCCCTGGGGCTGGGCGATGAAGTTGATGTTCATCGCGATGGTGGCGCAGTGGCCGGCCCGGCCGTCGTCCGCCGGATAGGTCCCGGCATAGGCGGCGGCTGAATCGATCAGGATCGCGATCACCCCGCCGTCGACCGCCCCGTCGCGGTTGGCGTGGCGCTCGTCGATGTCGATCGCGAGCCGGCAGTGGCCGTCCCCCCACGCCTCGACCTGCTGGCCGATGTGACGCGACAGGATGCCCATGCTCGGTTCTTCGGTCATGGCGGTACTCTGCGGCACCGCGCGAGGGCCTGTCCAGCGATTGACAGGCGCGCGGCGGGGCCTTAAGTCCGCCCTATGCCGAGAGCCAACAACATGCCCGTCCGCCATGGCGGCGAGATCGTGGTTGACGCCTTGCGGCGGCACGGCTGCGAGGCGGTGTTCACGGTCCCGGGCGAGAGCTTCCTCGGGATCCTCGACCATCTGATCGACACGCCCGAGATCAAGCTCATTACCTGCCGGCACGAGGCCGGCGCCGCCTACATGGCCGAGGCCTACGGCAAGCTCACCGGCAAGCCCGCGGTTTGCCTGGTGACCCGCGGGCCGGGCGCCTGCAACGCTTCGATCGGGCTCCATGCGGCGAAGCACGATTCGACGCCGATGGTGCTGCTGATCGGCCATGTCTGCGGCTACGAGACCCAGCGCGAATCGTTCCAGGAGATCGAGTACCGGCACATGTTCTCGGAGCTGAGCAAATGGGTCGCCGAGATCCCGAGCGCCGACCGGCTGCCGGAATTCGTCGGCCGCGCCTTCCAGCTCTCCCAGTCGGGCCGGCCGGGGCCGGTAGTGCTGGCGATGCCCGAGGACATGCTGGACGAGGAGATCGCGATCGCCGACGCGCCGGTGGCCAGCCCGGTGCAGCCCGAGCCCTCGCCCGGAAAGATGGCCGAGCTACGCGAACGTCTGGCGCGTGCCGAGCGGCCGTTCCTGCTGGTCGGCGGCGGGACATGGAGCGATGCCGCGGTCGCCGATATCGTTCGCTTCGCCGAGGCCAACGGCATCCCCGCGGCGATCGGCTTCCGGCGCCACGACTGCTTCGACATGACCAGCCCGAGCTATGCCGGCGACCTCGGCTACGGCACCAACCCGCGGGACCTGCCGGCGCGGGTCGACGAGGCGGATTTGATCGTTGCCACCGGCACGCGGCTTAACACCATCATCACCCAGGACTTCACCCTGCTGCAGCGCTTGGGCGACGGTCAGGAGCTGGTCCATGTCCACGCCGAGTCGGCCGAGCTCGGCCGGCTCTTCATGCCCGCCCTCGGCGTCCAGGCCGGCATTGCCGAGTTCGCCGCCGCCGCGGCGGCGCTGGAGCCGGTCGACTGGTCGGCGCGGCGCGATTGGGTCGAGGCGGCGCACGCGGCCTACGCGGCGATCCTGGAGGCGCCGCCCTGCGAGGCTGCTTTCGATCCCGGCATCGCCATGCAGCAGCTCGCCGACTGGCTGCCCGAGGACGCGATCGTCACCGTTGACGCCGGCACCTATTCGAGCTGGCCGCTGCGCTTCCTCCGCTTCAAGCGGCCGATGCGCATGCTTTCGACCAATCTCGGCTCGATGGGCTCGTCGATGCCGGCCGCGGTCGCCGCCGGGGTCAAGTACCCGGACCGTACCGTCATTTGCTGCCTCGGCGACGGCAGCATGCTGCAGACCGGCCAGGAACTGGCGACGGCGCTGCAATTGGGCTCGAGGCCGATCGTGCTGGTGTTCAACAACGACATCTACGGCACCATCCGGGTCAATCAGGAGGCGCGCTATCCGGGCCGGATCAGCGCCACCGACCTGACGAACCCGGATTTCGCGGCACTTGCCGGGGCCTACGGCGCCTTTGGGGAAAAGGTCGAGCGCACCGGGGACTTCCTCCCCGCCCTGGAGCGCGCCAGGGCGAGCGGCCGGGCGGCGCTGATCGAGCTCGTCCTCGACGTCGAATATTCCTCGGCGCGGGCCACGCTGACCGAGATACGCGAGAGCGGAAAGGGTCCGATGGGGCGGGATTGAGCGATGGCCGAGGTCACCCTCTATCACTACCCGCTATCCTATAACTCGCAGATCGTGCGGCTGGTCTTGAGCGAGATGAAGATCGACTGGGAGGGCCACATGGTCGACATCGGCCCGGCGCACCAGAACTATGCGCCGTGGTACATGAAGCTCAACGAGCACGGTTTCGTGCCGATCCTGAAGGACGGCGGCGAGGTCGTTTCGGACACACGGCTGATCGTCAGGCACCTGATCGACAAGTACCCGAGCGGTGGCCTGATTCCCGAGGACGCGGAAGCGCGGAAATACGTCAATAATTGGGTCGAGACGCTGTTGGCCTTTCCCGAGCGCGATCTCACGCATGGCATCGTCAGCGGCATGCCGGGCACCTTCACCCGGGCCGATATCGAGCGGCGCAAGCGGATCCTGCGCGACCTCGCCGCGGCGCATCCCGACCTCGCCGACGTCTACGAGGCGAAGCGTAGGGACGTGCTCAAATTGGAGGAGTCGATCGACGACCCGAGCTGGGTCGAGAACGTGTCGTTCGAGGCCGAGCGGATGCTCGACCACTTGGAGGAGCGCATGGCGGGGCGCGAGTGGCTGGTCGATTCCGGTTACTCGCTCAGCGACCTGGCGTGGAGTGCCTTCCTGGCGCGGCTCGAAATGCTGCACCTGGCGCGCATGTGGAAGCGCGGCACCCGGCCCAGCGTCGAGGCCTATTACGAGCGTTTGCGCGCGCGGCCGAGCTTCCGCGCCGCCAAGGTGTATCGCCACAACGCGCTGTCGGTCACCGTGCCCTCTCTGTTCCGCGCCTTCGGGATCAGGATCACCCTGATCGTGATCCTGATCGCCGCCATCGGCTACGGCATCTTTTGGCTCCTCGACCGCTTCATCGTCAGCACCGGCGTGTTCTGACGCGCGTTAGTGCTGGATCCAGTCGAGGGCGTCGTCGAAATCGTCCTCGTCGTAGGTCCTGAGCTCGCCCGACATGAAATGTGCGCCGATCTTTGCACCCCAATCGACCCACTGGGGCGCGCCGACGACGGCTATCTTCTCGAAGTCGGTGCGGTGCCGGACGCCGAGCTTGGCGTCCTCCCACGCCGCACCCAGCTCCCAACCTTCGAAGTCCTCTTTCATTTCGATCAGAATCCGGGCCTTGCCGTAGGCCTCGATGATCGCCTCGAGGCGCGGGATCAGTACCCGCTGGTAGTCGTCGTCGGTCAGCTTGCCGGTCGCGTGGAGGATTAGCACGTTGCTTTCGCTTTCTGGCAGGACGTCGAGCATGGTTTGGTCTCCTTTTCTCTGACCTCCAGCCTGCCCGATTCCGGCTCTCGGCGCATTGAGACAGGTCAGACGATTAAACGTATAATTCGGCATGCGCCGTTGTCGCTTCGCCACCATCGTCCTTGTTCCGATCGTTCTGATCGGATTGGGGTGGAGTCACGCGGCGCGTGGCGCGGACAAATCCGCGATCGAACAGGCCCAGGCCCTGTGGCAGGAAGGCTATGTCCTTCATATCCTGGGACGGTTCGAACGTGCGGCCGAGGCGTTTCGCAAGTCGATCGAGGCCCATCCGACGGCGGAGGGTCATACCTATCTCGGCTGGTCGTTGAGCCGTCTCGGTTTGACTGACGAGGCGATCGACGAGTGCGAGAAGGCGATCCTGCTCGATCCCGATTACGGCAATCCGTACAACGACATCGGTGCCTACCTGATCGAGCTCGGCCGGGCGAACGAGGCGACGCCCTGGTTCGAGAAGGCGGCGCGGGCGAAGCGCTATTGCTGCTACCAGTTCCCGCACTTCAACATGGGACGGGTATTACTCATGGAGGGCCGGTTCGCCGAGGCGAAACGATCGTTCGAGAAGGCGCTCGAGTACGAGCCGAATTATCCTCTCGCCAAGCGGGCGCTGGAGCTGATTCGCGAGCACGAACTCAAGTCGCTGTAGGGGCGTTCCTGTACCTCCTTTATCGTCATTCCCGCGAAAGCGGGAATCCATGCCTGAGCATTGCCAATCGGCAAATTATTGCTGTCCGGGTCTCTCCGGCATGGATTCCGGGTTCGCGCGTTGCGCGCCCCGGAATGACAATTGGTGATGGTGGATTAATTTACCTGGACCCTCTCCCCCTAGCCCCCTCCCTCGTAGGGGAGGGGGAATTATGTGTTGGGCCGCTCCATTAATCCCCTCCCCCCAACGAGGGGGAGGGTTAGGGAGGGGGTGGTTGGGAGGTGAAGCTCCAACCCCTTGACGGCATTTGGTTTTGGCTCTAGAACGAAACAAGAACATAAAACCACAAGCAGGAGTCCAGGGAAGATGTCGGGCACGGGCGCCGCCAAGACGGAGGCCGCCGGGACGAGGGTCGCCAAGACGAAAACCGCCAAGGCCGGCGTGCTCGCGGAACTGCGCCGCCGGATCGCCGCGATCGAGCGCGGTAGCACCGGTGGCGGGGAAATCGGCGGGGCGGTGCTGGCGCTCGGGCTGGCGGCGATCGACCATGCGTTGCCCCGGGGCGGGCTCGGTCTCGGCGCGGTGCACGAGGCGATCGGCAGTGCGGCGACCGGCTTCGCCGCGGTGTTGGCGGGGCGAGCCCGGGGCCCGGTGCTGTGGTGCGTCGGCGAGGCGGCGGCGGACGGGCTCTACGGTGCCGGCCTCGCCGCCTTCGGGTGCGATCCGGCGCGGTTGGTCGTGCTCCGCTGCCGCAACGCCAAGGAGATGCTGTGGGCGATGGAGGAGGGGCTGCGCGCCGCCGCCCCGGCGATGGTCGTCGCCGAGCCGGCCTCGCCGGTCGGTCTCGGCGCCAGCCGTCGCCTGCAGCTCGCGGCCGAGGCGGGTCGCACCCTGGGGCTGGTCCTGCGCGAAACTAAAGGCAGCCAGACCCGCCTCGCGCCGAGCGCGGTGGCGAGCCGCTGGCGGGTCGATACGGCCCCGAATGGGTGTTGGCGGATCGAGCTGCTGCGTTGCCGCGGTCTCAGCGCGGCGGGGCATAACTGGCCCGGGAAACACTGGATGGTGGAATGGCATGACGCGACGGGTGGTCTCGCTCTGGTTGCCCCGCCTGGCGACCGACCGGATCAGGCGGCGTGAGGCGGGCGCCCTCGGGCAAGCGCAGCCGCTGCTGACGGTGACCGAGGCCGCGGGGCGGTTCCTCGTCGCCGCGGTCGACAGGGCGGCGGCGTCGGCCGGCCTGGCGCCCGGCATCTCGCTCGCCGACGCCCGGGCGCTGGTCTCGGAGATCGCGACGCGGCCGGCCGACCCGGTCGGCGATGCGGCGGCGCTGGGCCGGCTCGCCGAGTGGTGCGGGCGCTACACGCCGTGGACCGCGGCCGAGAGGGTGGACGGGGTCTGGCTCGACATTACCGGTTGCGCCCACCTTTTCGGGGGCCCCGATCTTTTGGACGGAGAATCGGCGCTGCTCGAGGACCTGTTGGGCCGGCTCCTTGGCTTCGGCCTCGCGGCACGGGCGGCGCTGGCGGAGACCCCGGGGGCGGCCTGGGCGCTCGCCCGTTTCGGGGCCAAGGACCGGGCCGTGATCCCGGCGGGCGGCCTGCGCTCGGCGCTGGCGCCGCTGCCGGTGGCATCGCTCAGGCTCGGGGCTGCCACGGTGGGCGGGCTCTCGCGGCTCGGGCTGCGCCGGGTCGGCGATCTCTACCCGGTGGCCCGCGCCCCCTTGGCCGCGCGCTTCGGCGGCGAGGTCGCGCTGCGACTCGACCAGGCATTGGGCCGGGTCGCCGAGCCGGTCTCGCCGCGCCGGGTCCAGCCGCCCTACCGGGTGCGGCTTTCCTTTCCCGAGCCGATCGGCGATCCCCGGGACATCGCCCGCGGGCTCGAGCGCCTGGTCGACCGGCTCGCCGAGCGGCTGGCCGACGACGGGCTCGGCTGCCGCCGGGTCGAGTTCGCGCTCTTTCGGGCCGACGGCTCGGTCCAGCGGACCGCCGTCGGCGCCGCCCGGGCGACCCGGGACCCGGCGCATTTGGTGCGGCTGTTCGCCGAGCGGCTCGACGAACTCGATCCGGGCTTCGGGATCGAGACCCTGGCGCTCGCGGCGCTGGCGATGGAGAAACTCGCGCCGGCGCAGGCGGATATCGGTGGTGAGAATAGCAACACCGACCTCGACCCGCTGTTGGATCGGCTCGGTAACCGGCTCGGCTTTACTCGGGTTCAATGCCTCGTTCCGGTTGAGAGCCATCTGCCCGACCGCGCCCAGCGCGCGGTCGGGGTTTGCCAAAATCCGGGGACGACCCCCTCACCCTCCCGCTACGCGGGCCCCTCCCTCTCCCTCAAGGGGAGAGGGGAAGCGGCTTCGCCGCTTGGGAGCGTGGACGAAAAGCCCCTCTCCCCTGGCCAGGGGGAGTATTTGGATGGCGCTGCGCCAAAACCCCTCTCCCCTTTGCGGGAGAGGGAGGGGCCCGCCGCGAAGCGGTGGGAGGGTGAGGGGGTCTCCCGCCCGCTGCGCCTGTTGCGTTGGCCCGAACCGGTGGCGGCGGTAACGGTCGAAGGGGTGACGCCTGCGGCCTTCCATTGGCGGCGGCGGAACCATCGGCTGCGCCGCGCCGTGGGGCCGGAGCGGATCGAGCCCGAATGGTGGCGCGAGGACCAAGGCTGGGCCGGGGGTGCCCGCGACTACTGGCGGGTCGAGGACGAGGACGGCCGGCGGCTCTGGCTTTACCGCGAGGGGGGCGAGGAGGAGTCCCGCTGGTTCGTCCACGGGGTGTTCGGGTGATGCCGCCTTACGCCGAGCTTCAGGTCACCACCAACTTCAGTTTCCTTCGTGGCGCCTCGCATCCGGAGGAGCTGGTGGTGCGGGCGGCCGAGCTCGGCCACCGGGCGATCGGCATCGCCGATCGCAACAGCCTCGCCGGGGTGGTGCGCGCCCACCTTGCGGCGAAGGAGGCCGGGATCGGGCTCGTCGTCGGCGCGCGGCTCGACCTCCAGGACGGCGCCAGCGTGCTCGCCTACCCGAGCGACCGCGCCGCCTATGGCCGGCTCTCGCGGCTCGTCACCTTGGGCCGCCGAAGGGCGCCGAAGGGCGAGTGCGAGCTCTTTCGGGAGGACGTTTTCGAGGCCGGCGAGGGCATGGTCTTCGTCGCCGTCGCGCCACAATACGGGGACACAATGGCGAAGGTTCCTGCCGACGGGTATCGGCGTGCCGATATTGTGTCCCCGTATTGTGATTTCGAGCGCGAACTCACCGAGCTCGAGGCCGCTTTCTCCGGTAATTGCTATATAGCAATAAGCCGTTCGCTCGCTGGCGACGATCCGGCTCGGATGGCCTATCTGTTTAATCTATCGACAAAAACCGGCATTCCGCCGGTCGCGACCAACGACGTCCATATGCACGCCCCCGAGCGCCGCGCCCTGGCAGACGTTCTCGTCTGCATTCGCGAGAAATGCACCATCGACCAGGCCGGATTCCGCCTCGCCGCCAACGCCGAACGGCACCTGAAGGGGGGCCGGGAGATGGCCCGCCTGTTCCACGGCCACGAGCATGCGGTCGGCCGCACGGTCGAGGTCGCCGAACGCTGCACGTTCGGTCTGGAGGAGCTGCGCTACGAATATCCCGACGAGGTATCGCCGGACGGCACGCCGCCGCAGGCGGAGCTCGAACGCTTGACTTGGGAAGGTGCCGCCGGGCGCTATCCGGGCGGCGTGCCGGCCCGGGTGAGGGCGCAGATCGAGCACGAATTGGCGCTCGTCGGCGAGCTCGGCTACGCGCCCTATTTCCTCACCGTCCACGACCTGGTGCGCTTCGCCCGCGAGCGCCATATCCTCTGCCAGGGAAGGGGCTCGGCGGCGAATTCGGCGGTCTGCTATTGCCTCGGCATCACCGCGGTCGATCCCTCGAAGCTCGACCTGTTGTTCGAGCGCTTCGTCTCGGCCGAGCGCGACGAGCCGCCCGACATCGACGTCGACTTCGAGCACGAGCGCCGCGAGGAGGTGATCCAGTACATCTACGGGAAATACGGCCGCGAGCGCGCCGGCCTCGCCGCCACCGTGATCCACTATCGCACCCGGCGCGCGGTGCGCGAGGTCGGCAAGGCGTTGGGCCTGTCGGAGGACGCCGCGGCGGCGCTGTCCTCCCAGGTCTGGGGCCGTTCGGGCAGCGGGGTTTCGGCCGAGGAGGCGCAGGAAGTGGGGCTCGACGCCAGCGATCGGCGGCTCCGGCTCGCCTTGGAGCTGACCCGCGAGCTGATCGGCTTCCCCCGGCACCTGTCGCAGCATGTCGGCGGCTTCGTCATCACCCGGGGCCGGCTCGACGAGGTCGTGCCGGTCGAGAACGCGGCGATGAAGGACCGCACCGTGATCGAATGGGACAAGGACGACCTCGATGCGCTCGGCATCCTCAAGGTCGACGTGCTCGGCCTCGGCATGCTGACCTGCATCCACAAGGGCTTCCGCCTGTTGCGGGACCACTACGGCCGGACCCACGACCTCGCCACCGTGCCGGGCGAGGACGCCGCAGTCTACGACATGCTGTGCAAGGGCGATTCGGTCGGCGTGTTCCAAGTCGAGAGCCGGGCCCAGATGGCCTTCCTGCCGCGGATGAAGCCGCGCGACTTCTACGACCTGGTGGTCGAGGTCGCGATCGTCCGCCCGGGACCGATCCAGGGCGACATGGTCCATCCCTATCTGCGCCGCCGCAACGGCGAGGAGAAGG